>CALHCK010000179.1 GCA_937936695.1 uncultured Polaribacter sp. | reverse complement strand
TCTCTCATCTCCCATTACTCCAACAGAGTTAACAGGTAGTAACATTGCACCAGCTTGCCAAACTTTATTGTATAAACCATCTTCTTTTAAACCGTTTATAAAAATAGCATCTACCTCTTGTAATATTCTTACTTTTTCTGCAGTAATATCTCCTAAAATACGAATTCCTAAACCTGGTCCAGGAAAAGGATGACGTCCTAACAATTCTGGATCTATTCCCATAGAAGCTCCTACTCTTCTTACTTCATCTTTAAAAATCATACGCAAAGGCTCTACGATTTTTAATTTCATAAAATCTGGCAATCCACCTACATTATGATGACTTTTAATTGTTGCTGATGGACCTCCGTTTACAGATACAGACTCAATTACATCAGGATAAATAGTACCCTGTGCTAACCATGTAACATCTTTAATTTTATGAGCTTCATCATCAAAAACTTCAATAAATGCATTACCAATAGCTTTTCTTTTTTTCTCAGGATCTGTAACTCCTTCTAAGGCTTTCAAAAAACGTGCCGAAGCATCAACTCCTTTAACGTTTAATCCCATACCTTCGTATTGAGATAATACATTTGTAAACTCATCTTTTCTTAAAAGTCCGTTATTTACAAAAATACAGTATAAGTTTTTGCCTATTGCTTTGTTTAGTAAAACAGCTGCTACTGTAGAGTCTACACCTCCAGAAAGCCCTAAAACAACTTTATCATTGCCTACTTTTTCTTTTATTGCGTTTACTGTACTCTCTACAAAAGAATCTGGTGTCCAAGTTTGTGCAACACCAGCTATTTTTACTAAGAAATTTTCTAATAATTGTTTTCCGTCTGTAGAATGATATACTTCTGGGTGGAATTGAATTGCAAAAGTTTCTTCTCCGTTAATTTTATAAGCAGCATTGGTAACATCTTTTGTACTTGCCAACAACTCTCCGTTTGTAGGTAATTCTTTTATTGTATCTGAATGACTCATCCAAACCTGACTCCCTTCAGATATATTTTCAAAGAAAGTTTCATTTGCTTTTATGTATGATAAATTAGCTCTACCATACTCTCTAATATTAGATGGTGCTACCTGACCTCCAGAAAAATGAGCTAAATATTGTGCACCATAACAAACAGCTAAAACAGGCTTTTTGCCTCTAATTTCTGATAAATCTGGATGTAAAACATTTTCTCCTCTTACAGAATTTGGACTTCCAGATAAGATAATTGCCTTATAATCTGCTATTTCTTTTGGCGGATTGTTGTATGGATGAATTTCACAATAAATGTTTAATTCTCTTACTCTTCGCGCAATTAATTGTGTGTATTGCGACCCGAAATCTAAAATAAGTACCTTTTGTTTTTGCATGCGCAAAAATAATATTTTGATATTAGATTTACGATATTAGATGTTAGATTTTTTTGGTATTTATTTCTAATCGCTATTTTTTTAGCCTATACAGGCTAGTATTTATAAATAATTGCATTAATATTCATACCTGCACCTACAGAAGCCAACATAATAACATCTCCTTTTTTTACTTCTTGATTTTCTATTTTTCCTTTTAAAACCAAATCTAACAATGTAGGCACTGTTGCTACAGAACTATTTCCTAATTTATGAATACTCATAGGCATTATTCCCTCTGGTACGGGTTTCTTATACAATCTATAAAAACGTTTTATAATAGCCTCATCCATTTTTTCATTTGCTTGATGTATAAATATTTTTTTTACATCCTCTATAGAAACATTACTTTTATCTAAAGCTACCTTCATTGCTTTTGGCACATTAGTAATGGCAAATTCATATATTTTTCTACCGTACATTTTAATATAACGTACATTTTCGTCTTCTTTTTTATTATAAGAACTACCGTAGTGTAAAAAATACGCTTCTTCTTTTGCAAAAGTTTGACTAGCATGACTTAAAATTCCTGCATCTTGTTCTTCTGTTTTTTCAACAATACATGCACCAGCCCCATCACTATAAATCATAGAATCTCTATCATACTTATCTACAACTCTAGATAATGTTTCTGCACCTATCACCAAACATTTTTTTGCTATACCTGCTTTTATAAAAGCTTGTGCTTGTACAACACCTTCTACCCAACCCGGGCATCCAAATAAAAGATCGTAGGCTACACAATTAGGATTTTCTATACCTAATTTAAATTTTACTCTGGTAGCTAAACTTGGTAACAAATCACTCTGAATGGTATTCTTTTTTACATCTCCAAAATTATGAGCTACAATAATATAGTTTAACTCTTCTGCATTAATACCTGCATCTTCAATCGCTTTTTGGGCAGACAAATATGCCAAATCAGATGTAGTATAAGTTTCTTTTGCGTACCTCCTTTCTTCAATACCTGTAATGCCTTTAAATTTTTCTACAATTACATCATTTTCTGCTTTAAAAGGGGTACCGTCTTCATTTAAAAAAGATTCATTTAAAAAATCTATGTTTTTCTTTTCTATTGATGGAATATAAGTTCCGGTTCCTGTTATTTTTGATGAAATCATATTTACTATTTTATTGTAATTTTAAAAATACTATTAAAAATTAAAACGGAATTATTAAAAGTGAAGTAATCACGACACTCAACAATGCTTATTCTCTTTTTTTAGAAGACACTAATTCTGATAAATTTCTAACTTAAGTTGCATAACTGTAGCAATAGAAGTTGCTCTATTTTTCATTAATTCCGCTTTTTCGCCATTAAATTTTGTGTTGATGCTCTTAAAAAAGTACGATGTCCAAATTATAAAATGTTCTTTTTTAAATGCTATAAAAGTATGTTTTGCTACATGTTTTTGCATTACATTGTTTTTATAACTATTCGTGTCAAAAAGTACATCACTCCAAAAATCTGCAATATCATTAATATGTTTTTTTAAATGATTTTGTTGGACAATTTCTTTAAAAAAGGGTTGCATTTTTTTATCCTCTAATAATAAATCATAAAATTTTTCTATTATTAATTTGATATCTTCTCTTGAAGAAATATCTGCTTTTTTAATATTATTCATACAATTAGTAAATTAAACGGCAACAAAAAAGCAGTCAATTAAGACTGCTTTTTATTTATT
>CALHCK010000178.1 GCA_937936695.1 uncultured Polaribacter sp. | reverse complement strand
CCATCTCCTAAATCCATTTCTTCTTGTACTAAACCTTTTCCAAAAGATCTACGCCCAATAATTATTCCTTTGTCATTATCTTGTAGGGCACCAGCAACAATTTCTGAAGCAGAAGCAGAACTTTCATCAATTAAAACATATAACCCCCCATTTTCAAATTTCCCTTTTTCTGTAGCAAAAGATTCTTCTACAAAACCTTTATTATTTTTTGTAAACACAATGAGTTTGTCGTCTTCTAGAAATTCATCAACAATACTATTAGCAATATCTATAAATCCTCCACCGTTACCTCTAAGATCAAGAACCAAATCTGTCATACCATTATCAATTAGAGTGTTTAAGGAAGTTTTAAATTCCTTGTAAGTATTCCTCGCAAATCGGTCTAGTTTTATATATCCAACAGAATCATTAAGCATATAAGCAACATCTACACTTTTAATATTTACTTTTCCGCGAGTTATAGTAACATTAAAAATAGAATCGTTTGATCTGCGATAAATTTGAAGATCTACCTTAGAGCCAGATTCTCCTTTTAAATATTTTGGTACTTTTCCTGAAGACATTTTTTTACCATATAATGTGTCTTTGTTTGCCATTAAAATTCTATCTCCAGCTTTAATTCCTTGTTTTATACTTGGTCCACCTTTTATGGGTCTTATTACCATAATTGAATCTTTATTTATTCTAAACTGTACACCAATACCAACAAAATTACCTTGCATATTTTCTGTAACTGCTTGTAAATTTTCTTTTGGAATGTATACAGAGTGTGGGTCTAATTTGTCTAGCATTTGCTTAATTGCAACATCTAAAAGATTGTCTGTATCTACTTTATCTACATAATCTTTTTCTATAAAATTAATTAGTTTCTTAATTTTTAATTCTTGAGAAGATTTGTTAGATGTGCCTAATAAATTTGTAGGATTTCCGTTTAAAGAAATACCTATAATTAAGCCTAAAATTAAAGCAATAGAAAAGTATAAAGGGAAATTGTTTTTATTCGTCATAGGGTAAATAGTTTACAACAACACCTGCTTTTTTTAAAAAATAAATACCAGATGTGTCTTTGTATTCATCTGCATAAACTACTCTTTTTATACCTGCTTGATGAATAAGTTTGCTGCATTGTGTGCATGGTGATAATGTAATATATAGTGTGGCTCCGTTGGCAGATTGTGTAGAAGAAGCAACTTTTAAAATAGCATTTGCTTCTGCATGCAAAACCTCCCATTTTGTAATTCCATTTTCATCTTCACAACAATTGTCAAAACCAGTAGGCGTACCGTTAAAACCATCAGAAATTATCATTCTATTTTTTACAATTAAAGCACCTACTTGTTTGCGTTTGCAGTGCGATAATTTACCCCATTCGCGAGCCATTTTTAAGTAGGCTTTGTCGTATTTTAATTGTTTTTTTTCTGTCATTTAAAAACGAAAATATAAAGTTTTACGTAAAAACACCGTTAATAATTTACCAAAATACTCTGTTTAGTAGCATTTGCAACGCAAAACCAACAACAATAGAAGATAAAACAAGAATCCAATCTCTTTTATTAACTTTAAAAAAGTTATGTAATATAGTTCCTGTTATTAAAATAACCAATGCAATTAGTATTTGAGCAGCTTCTATACCTAAAGAAAACTCTAATAAAGGTAAAATTTTATTCTCACTTTTACCAATCATACTTTTAAAGTAATTAGAAAAAGCAAAACCATGAACAAGTCCGAAAAAAAGCGCAAATAATAAATTAATATTCTGTTTGCCAGAAGCACTATTTTTTGCTGTAAAAATATTTATAATACCTGTAATAATAATGGTAAGCGGAATTAAAAATTCTATTAAAGCAGTTTTAAATTTTATAATATTGTAAGATGATAAAAATAGAGATATCGAGTGTCCTATGGTAAATAATGTAATTAGCCATATTATTTTTTTCCAATGATTAAAGCTAAAAACTACCGTAAGTACAACTAAAAATAAAATGTGGTCGTAGGCTAGAAAATCTAACACATGGTAAAGACCCATTTTAAAATAGAGGATAAATTCATTCATTTTGTATAAAGGTTAGAGGTTTTCAAAGGTATTAAAAAGTATTAAGTATATGGTTAAGTACTTATAAAGATATAGAATTCATATTTCTAAGAATCTGATTTTATAGAATGCTCATTTTGAAACAGATATTTCTTTAAATTAATAATAATTAAAAGATTCTTTAAATTTTTTTAATACAATCTTTAAAAATTAAGTACAAATACTTAGTTTTGTATTAAAATACGTAATTATGAAGACAATTATTGTTGTAGGTAACGGAATGGTTGGGTATAAGTTTTGTGAGAAGCTTGTTGCCCAAGAAGGAAATAAAAATTTTAAAGTCATTGTTTTTGGAGAAGAGCCTAGGCCTGCTTACGATAGGGTTCATTTAAGCGAATTTTTTGAAAATCAAGACGCAAAGGCTTTAGAGATGGCGCCAGCAGAATGGTATGCAAAAAACAGCATAGATTTAGTTGTAGATGAGCGTGTTTCTGATATCCAAAGAAATACGAAAACGATAATTACTGCAAAAAACAGAGTGTTTAACTATGATTATCTAGTGCTAGCTACAGGTTCTTCTGCTTTTGTACCGCCAATTAAAGGTGTAGAAAAGAAAGGGGTTTTTGTGTATAGAACTATTGAGGATCTAGAAGGAATGCTAGATTATGCTGCAAAGTTAAAAGAAAGCAATCCAGATGCAAAAGCTGCTGTTTTAGGTGGTGGTTTGTTAGGTTTAGAGGCAGGTAAAGCTGTTATGGATATGGGGTTAGAGCCTCATATTGTAGAGTTTGCACCTAAATTAATGCCAAGACAATTAGATTCTAGAAGTAGCCAAGTGTTACAATTAAAGTTAGAGTCTATTGGTTTAAATATTCATTTAAGTAAAGCTACAAA
>CALHCK010000177.1 GCA_937936695.1 uncultured Polaribacter sp. | reverse complement strand
AAACTTTAAGGCTAACTCTAAATGTTTTTTAGCTTTGGTATGATTGTTAAACTTAACAGAATATAGCCACCCTAAATGGTTGTGAGCTCTACCATAATCTGGATATTCATTAAGCAATCTTAATAGAAGATCTTTAGCTTCAAGAATATTGTTTTCATTAATTAAATTATCTGCTTCAAAGAATAAATCTTCTGCATTGTTTTCATCTGTCATTTTTATGAGTTTAACAATTCTTTTGCGTGAGTTAATGCAGATTCTGAAATGTCTTTACCGCTTAACATTTCTGCAATTTCTACAACTCTTTCTTCTGCTGTTAAAAGCTTTAAATTAGAGGTAGTAATTCCTTTAATCTCTTTTTTATAAACTTTATAATGATTGATACCTTTTGCGGCAATTTGTGGTAAGTGTGTTATGGCAATTACTTGCATATTTGCACTCATTTGCTGCATTATAGCGGCTATTTTGTTAGATACTTCTCCTGAAACTCCTGTATCTATTTCATCAAAAATAATAGTTGGTAATTGTATATTGTCTGACAATACTTTTTTTACAGACAACATTATTCTAGACAATTCTCCTCCTGAAGCTACTTTTTTTAACTCTCCAAAATGTCCTCCTTTGTTTGCTGAAAATAAAAACTCTAAATCATCTTTACCATTAGCTAAATAATTTTCTGATGGAAGTATTTTTATAGAAAAACGAGCATTTGCCATTCCTAAATCTGTTAACAAAACTTGCAATTGCTTGGTTAACTTTGGTATTGCACTATTTCTTGCTTTAGATATAAGTGCAGCAACTTTATCTAATTTTTCTGAAACAACATTTATTTCGTCTTGTTTTTCTTTAATAACTTCGTCTGCAGATTCTACTTGAGCAACTTTTTCTGATAAGTTATTAAAAACAACTAATAATTCTTTGTTAGAACTTACCAAATGTTTTTTCTGTAAATTATACAGTAATTGTAACCTATCGTTTATTTCTTCTGCTTCATTTGGGTTAAAATCAACATTTTCGTTTGCCTTTTCTAATTCGGCAACAATATCGTCTATCTCTATTTTTACACTAGTAATTCTAGTTGAAATATCGTTGTAATCTTTAGAAAAAGAAGCTATTTTAGATAATCTGTTTTCTAGAGTATTTAATAAATTTTGTACACCTATTTCTTCATTAACCGTAATTTCTAAAGACTCAGATAAGCTTGCTTTTATTTCTTCTATATTGTTAAGCTTTTCTAATTTTTCTTCTAAAAACGTTTGCTCATCTTCTTTTACCTTTGCTTCTTCTAATTCTTTAAACAAATGTAAATTATAATCGTATTGCTGGTTTGCATCTTTTTGCTGTGTTTCTAATACAGATAGTTCTTTTTTAAGCTTGCTCAATTGAGTAAATCCACGTTTGTAAGATGCAATTCTTGCCTGATTTTTTGCTAAAGCGTCTAGTATAGAAAATTGAAAATTAGCATCGGACAGCTCCATTGTTTGGTGCTGAGAATGTACATCTATTAGCTTTGTTCTTAATTTATTTAAAACTGTTAACGTTACTGGTGTATCGTTTACAAAAGCTCTAGACTTACCAGAGGGTAATATTTCTCTTCTAATAAGTGTTTCGTGTTCGTAATCTAAATCTACACTTTCAAAAAAATCTTGTAAATTATAATTTTCTATCATCACTTTTGCCTCTACAATACATTTGGTAGTGGTGTCTTTTAATGATGATAAATCTGCTCTGTTACCTAAAACCAAGCCCAATGCACCTAATAAAATAGATTTTCCTGCTCCTGTTTCACCTGTAATAATAGATAATCCAGAAGAAAAATCAATAGATAATTGATTGATTAAAGCGTAATTATTAATGGTAAGTTGTGCTAACAAATTCTCTTAATTTTAGAGAATAAAATTAGTGAAAATTGCACCAAGTTTAAAGGATAATTATGTGAAAATTTTATTTAATCTCTTTCCACTTAGAACTATTACTTGTAGATATTCTTTTAAGTACTTCTTTTAGTTTTGCTTTTTTTCTTGTGGTAGCTCCATCACTATAAATATTTACAATTTCGTCTGATTTAGCATCAAAAAACAAACGAATTAAATAATTACCTACGGTTCTGTTAAAAATATCATCTAAACCAATAACTGCATTTTCTATAGCTTGTTTTGCTGCGCTTTCATTAGAAGAAAATTTATCAATACCATTTCTATGATAATTGTACATAATTTTTCTAAAAGATGTTAGTTTAGGTGATAATAGATTGTCTATTAACAAAAACCTATTTTGTGTACCTACCACATTTTGCCAAGGTGAAGAACCACTTTGTTGTGCTTGTAGCATTACATTTTCGGCTTCTTTTAAATAGGTTTCTCCTCCGTTTAATTTAAAAGTATCAGCATCTACACCTAAAATAATATTTACATAAAACACAATTGTAGACACTAAGTTACTATCAAAAGAATTTGGATTGTAAATTAAAGGATCAAATTCATTGTACCTAAAATCAAAATCGTTGTCTCTTATATTTAAAATCGGAGTTTCATAAGTACTACCATAACCTGGTCTGGTAGATTGTACTTGTATAGATGCTGTAAATTGATTATTGTCTCTAGATGTTATTATAATTGTAAAAGCACAGTTTATACGTTCTTCTATTTCTACCTCTCTGCTTGTCCATTTTGTTTGATTGATAAATTCGCCCAAGGATTTTTCTAAGGTTTTAAAAACCTGAACATTAGAACCTTGAACTTGATCGTAGTTTACATTAACCAAACAATTTAGCTCTTGAGATCTTACACCAAGAACCGAAAAAATGAATACAAAAAGTAATAGAGTTTTACGCATTTATCTTTTTAACAATTTCATTTATAATATCTTTAGCTACTTCTACTTTTGTTTTTAATTCAAATGATTTTTCAGTTAAATCTTTATCAATAATAGTAATCTTGTTAGTATCTGTAGCAAAACCAGCTCCTTTATCTTGTAAAGAATTTAATACTATAGCATCTAAATTTTTTCGTTTAAGCTTACCTTTTGCATTTTCTAGTTCGTTATTAGTTTCTAATGCAAAACCTACTAAAAATTGTTTTTCTTTAATAGCTCCTAAAGAAGCTAAAATATCTTTGGTAGGTGCTAACTCTATCTGTAACGAAGAATCTTTCTTTTTTATTTTCTGATGCGCAACATTTTTTGGTTTATAATCTGCAACTGCAGCAGAAAGTATTGCAACATCTACAGTATTAAAATAAGTATGCGCCGCATCGTACATATCATCTGCAGATACTACATCAATTCTATGAACTAAAGGGTGTTTTATTTGCTGGTTACTTGGACCTGAAATTAAAAAAACTTCTGCACCTAAATTTGCCGCAGCATTAGCTATTGCAAATCCCATTTTACCAGAAGAATGATTTCCAATAAAACGCACAGGGTCTATTGCCTCATAGGTTGGACCTGCTGTTAACAATATTTTTTTGCCTCTTAATGGTAGCTTAGAGGTTATGTCTTTTTCTATAAATGCAACAATATCTTCTGGTTCAGCCATTCTCCCCTCTCCTACCAAACCACTTGCTAGTTCTCCAGACGTTGCCGGAATCATTACGTTTCCGTAACTCTGTAAAGCGTCTAAACTTTTTTTAGTTGATGGATGAATGTACATATCTAAATCCATTGCTGGTGCAAAATACACAGGGCATTTTGCAGACAAATATGTGGCAAGTAATAAATTATTACAAACCCCATTTGTCATTTTAGAAAGTGTATTTGCTGTTGCAGGAGCAATAACCATATAATCTGCCCACAAGCCTAATTCAACATGATTGTTCCACAACTCATTTTCTTCTTCTTTTTCATAAAAAGTAGAATTAACTGGGTTTTTAGAAAGTGTTGATAAGGTTAGTGGAGTTACAAAATCTTTTGCAGTTGGTGTCATAACAACTTTTACCTCTGCTCCAGATTTTATAAATGATCTTACTAATGTAGCCGTTTTATAAGCGGCTATACCTGCTGTTATACCTAAAAGAACTTTTTTACCTTGTAATACAGACATTATTCGGCATCAGGAGTTCTAAAGTAAACTTTGTCGTTTAACCACTCTTCTAAAGCAATTGCAGTAGGTTTAGGTAATCTTTCGTAAAACTTAGATACTTCTATCTGCTCTTTGTTTTCAAAAACCTCTTCTAAACTATCATTATAAGTAGCAAATTCATCTAACTTATCTACCAACTCTTTTTTTAAGTCTCCATTAATTTGAGTGGCTCTTTTAGCTATAATAGAAATCGCTTCGTAAATATTTTGCGTTGGCGCTTCTATTTCATTTTTATCATAAGTAATTGTACTTAATGCTGCCTTTGTGTCTTTGTAATCCATAATTAATTATTATTTCTTTTTAGAATTTACTACAAATTCTTTTTGTTTTGCAATGTAATTTTCAGTTGCTATTTTTTCTTCTTTAAGTGTTGCTAACATTTCATTAGCTTCCTCCATATATTTAGACTCCGGAAAGTTTCTTTTTAACTTACCATAAGCTTCAATAGCATCTGTTATTCTTTCTGGTTTTCTTCTAGTAGTACTTTTTAAAACAAAATCGTGTGCTGCTTTTAAACGATATAAAAGTGCTTGTTCTTTAAACTCTGACCCTAAATAATCTGACAATAAATTATCGAATGCCTGAATAGCTGCTTTGTAATTTCTTAAATCGTAATCTGCTGTTCTATAATATGTTTTTGCTATTTCAAAGTATTTTTTTTGAAGCTTGTATCTTAACTCTTTATAATGTGTATTCGCTTCTTCTATTTTATCTGAATTTGGGTATTCACTTATAAAGTGCTGAAAAGCTTCTAGTGCTTTGTTTGTATCAGCAGGATCTTTACTATAAATTGGAGATGCTAGTTTATAACTATATGCAGATAAAAATGCAGCTTCTTCTTTTTTAGAGCTTTTAGGATAATTCTTTACAAACCTATCAAAATAGTAAGCCGATGTTGAATAATTTTTTTCGTTAAAATTAGATTGAGCAATCATAAAACCGATACGCTCCATTTGTGGTTTGCCCTTATAAGTGGGCGTGATTTTTTCAAATAAACCTAATGCTTTTGAGTATTTTTTACTCTCATACATTTTTACGGCCATTTTAAATTGCTCTTCTGTAGTACCCTTATTTAATACTTTAGAATACTCTCCACAAGAAAGTAATACTGTAGAGAAAATAAATAAATACGCTAAATTTTTAATTTTTTGCATCGTGCAAAATTAGTGATTAATTATGGATTAATAAAACGATTTTTTTCACGTTTAATTGTGCATTGCAATATTGATTAAAAAAGAGAAAATAAGCTACTAAAAAACTGTTAATATTACTCTTACTTACAAATACTACAATGCTCAATTACACTTAATATAACGTAATGATTATTAATAATCACTTAGAATGATAAATATTACTATTTAAATTCTTTTACAAATGTTTTTATTTTATCTGTAAGTTGTTCACTAGCTTTTACTAATGGCAATCTTACATGATTTTCGCAAATAGAAAGTTCTTTTAAAACTGTTTTTATTCCTGCAGGATTATTCTCTTCAAAAATATAATCTATAACATCCATCATTTTATAATGTATGTCATACCCATCTTTGTTATTTCCTTTTAATCCATGATTAATCATTGTTGAAAACTGTTTAGGAAATGCTTGTCCTATTACAGAAATCACTCCTGACCCTCCTGCTAATGCAACTCCTAAAGCTAAATCATCATCACCAGAAATAATTAAAAAATCTTCTGGTTTGTCTTTTAGTAAAGTATAGTATTGCTGCTTGTTATTTCCTGCTTCTTTTACGGCTACAACATTTTTAAAATCGTTTGCTAAACGTATTGTTGTTGCAGGCTCCATGTTTTTTGCAGTTCTACCAGGTACATTGTATAAAATAATTGGTAAATCTGTACACTCTGCAATAGCTTTAAAGTGCTGATAAAAACCTTCTTGTGTAGGTTTACTATAGTAAGGTGCAACTGTAAGTATACCATCTATACCTGTAAAATCTCTCGTTTTTAATTCTTCTAAAACTACAGCAGTATTATTACCTCCTACTCCTAAAACTAGTGGTAAACGTTTGTTGTTAGTTTTTATGATAACTTCTATTATTTGCTCTTTTTCTTGAGCTGTTATCGTTGCACTTTCTGCAGTAGTACCATTAATAACTAGGTAGTCTGTTCCGTTTTCTATATTGTGGTTAACTAAATTAACAAGTGCATCAAAATCTACACTTAAATCTTTTTTAAAAGGTGTAACCAACGCAACTCCTGTTCCTATAAATTTTTGCATCATAAATATTTTAAGGGTGTAAAACTACAATTTTAAGCTGAATGTTATTTAAGAAATAATGAAATATTAATAAGAATAAACAACTTTATAATTAAAGTTTAATTTTTTAGTTTTTTTAATATTTGTAAGTACTTTTTTAATTCTTGTAAAAATTGTTTAACCTGTGTAGGTTTTGAAGCAATTTCTAATTGATATAATTTATTGTTTACCCCAGAAAAACCCGCTTTAAAGAATGCTTTAGACTTTACCATAGCTGTTTCTAGATATAGGTTAGGTTCATTAAAATAACCAATCATTAAATCGAAAGGTTGTTCTAAAAAATCTTGTAGATTAGGCTGAATAAAGTTTCCGTTTAAATTAATGTCTTTTTCAGAAAAGTATTCTAAAGAGGGTTCGTTTTTTTTAGAAAAAGTTCTATAACTATACAACTGCACATTTTTTACACCCAAAGCTGTTTGTACCTGTGTTTTTACATCTATACTTTCTAATATATCTACAGATGTTAATACCCCTACAGAAGTAATCTTTTGTTGAGAATCAATTGTAGTGTTTTGCTCATTAGCAAGCAATTTATCTAACTTTTTACGTACTCTAAACTCTTTTAACTTTGTTAAGTTCATTAAATTTATTAAAATCAAAAACCACAAAAATAGGTATTATTTGTTTTTGATTTCTAACAAAATGCTTCATTTTTAATTAAAAACAATACATTCTATATTATAATATTTAATTTACAAGTTAACTACTTGTTACTAACCCCAATATTAAAAAACTAAGAAGGATATTTCACATACTTAAATAATAAATTTCCTTTTTTTTGTTTTTTTTTGAAAAAATATTTGGAGGTTCAATTATTTTTATTACTTTAGCAGTGTAATTAAATAGTTAATTACTTAAATCCCCTAAATAATTAAGATGACATAATTTTCTCTTATCATCCCCCCTAACTATTAGATCCCCCTAAACTAATAAAGTGATAAGAAATAAAAGAATATCTATTTATTTAGACCATACAAAAGCAACTACCAACGTAGTTGCTTTTTTTATTATACAAAATTCATGTAATAATCAATATTAATTGTATGGATTTACTAAAAACATTTTTATTTTTACAAAAAGAAGACATGCTACTGCACATCACATTTTATAAATGTTTTAAGGCAGGTAATTTTTAGACTTCTTTTATTTTTAAATTATCAATTTACAAACAGTTTATATGTCAAAAGAATCAATTTTAAATAAAGAATCAATTTCATTTTTAGAAAAATACTTAAATAATGCTGCTCCAACAGGGTATGAATGGGAAGGTCAAAAAATTTGGATGGACTATCTTAAACCTTATGTAGACACCTTTATAACAGATACCTACGGAACCGCTGTTGGTGTTATTAATCCTGATGCTAAATACAAAGTAGTTATAGAAGGGCATGCTGATGAAATCTCTTGGTATGTAAATTACATTTCTGACAACGGTTTAATTTACGTGATAAGAAACGGAGGTTCAGATCATCAAATTGCACCTAGTAAAATTGTAAATATTCATACTAAAAACGGTATTGTAAAAGGTGTATTTGGGTGGCCAGCAATACATACCAGAAATAGAGCTAATGAAGAAGCTCCTAAACCTGAAAATATTTTTATAGATACAGGTTGTGCAACAAAAGAAGAAGTAGAAGCATTAGGAATACATGTAGGATGTGTTATAACTTACCCAGATGAATTTCATATTTTAAACGGAGACAAGTTTGTGTGTAGAGCTTTAGACAACAGAATGGGTGGTTTTATGATTGCAGAAGTTGCCCGTTTGCTAAAAGAAAACAACAAAAAACTACCATTTGGTTTGTACATAACAAACTCTGTTCAAGAAGAAATTGGTTTACGTGGTGCAGAAATGATTACTCAAACTATTAAACCTAATGTAGCAATTGTTACAGACGTTACACACGACACAACAACACCTATGATTGACCAAAAGAAAGCTGGTCATTTAGAAATAGGTAAAGGTCCGGTTGTTGCATACGCACCAGCTGTACAACAAAAATTACGCGATTTAATTACAGAAACAGCAGAAGCTAAAGAAATTCCTTTTCAGCGCTCTGCATTATCTAGAGCTACAGGTACAGATACAGATGCTTTTGCATACAGTAACGGAGGGGTTGCTTCTGCATTAATATCTTTACCATTACGCTACATGCACACCACTGTAGAAATGGTACACAGAAGCGATGTAGAAAATGTAATTAAAATGATTTACGAAACTCTTTTAGAAATAAAAGATGGTGAATATTTTTCTTATTTTAAATAAAAACTAATTTATAAAGCCGCATATAATTTTAAATATGCGGTTTTTTTTATGCATAATTATGGACGAACTTATAGATATACTAACACCAGAAGGTACACCAACAGGTAAAACGGCTTTAAAATCTGAAGCTCATAAAAACGGGTGGTTTCATAATACGGTACATGTTTGGTTATACACTTCCGATAAAAAAATATTACTGCAAAAAAGAGCTTTAACTAAAAAAGTTTTCCCAGGCCTGTGGGACATTTCTGTTGCAGGACATATTGCTGCTGGAGAAGAAATAACAACAGCAGCTTTAAGAGAAGTTTATGAGGAAATTGGTTTAAAGTTATCTATTACTGATTTAACTAAAATAGGCACAAGAATACACATGGTTACTCATAATAATGGTATACAAGACAATGAACATCATCATGTTTTTATTGCTGAATTAAAAGCTAAAATTGAAACATTAAAAATTCAAACTGAAGAAGTAGATGCTATAAAATTGTTTGACCTATCAATACTCTTAAACACAGAAAAACAGAAAAACATACTTCTTTCTAGATTTCATGAATATTACAAAAATGTTTATAATAAAATACTTGAACAGATAAATATTTAAGATACCTTACTATTTCTGTTTTTAAAAATTAAATTGGCTTTTCAAAAAAAGAATCTGCTAATTTACCATCGCTTAACAAAGGCAAAGAAAACTCTACTATAGGTCTTGCTTTTTTCTCTAGCACACCTTTATCATTTTTCTGATACCAAACAATTTCTTTAGGCAAAAGTAAACCCTCTACATTTTCCCATTTATTATACTTTATATACTTGTATGAATTATTAGGAGTTTTAGTTTTAAAAGTCACCGTATAAGCTAACCATTCCATTTTATATGTTTCAGGATTGTAGTAAACAATATAGTTGTCATCAGGAGAAGTCCCTACATTATCTTTATAAGATATTTTATACCCTGAATACATTTTTCCGTTAAACTCTAAATCTTTAACCTTGTTATAAATTATACCATCATCTGCTAACACAAAAGGCATTGCATAAAAATAGAAATACAAATTATAATAAAACAATGGGTTGCCTTTATACACTCCTTTAACATCTTCATGCAGCCATACTTCTTTACCATTATACCCTAAAGAATATTCTGGCAAATTAATTACGGCTTTTCTAGTTTGTAAGTCTACTGTATGCACTTCTTTCCCTTTATTAAATGATAGCGTTTTCATTTTGCTCCATGTATTTATCCCTCCATGTTTAGCAAACACTTTTTTTAAATCGGCAGGTACAATACTTGTATTAAATTCTTTTTTACAAGAAAACAACAAAACAGGTAATAAAAACAAAAGTAAATTTTTCATAAAATAAATTTTAGAGTAATAAAAGTAACAATTTTTAAAATCTAATGAACTTGATTAGTCTTAAAAAATTGAACGGAATTACAATTTGTCTTAAATTTCAAAGAAAGACAACTAAAAATTACTATGTAAACAATTTAACCCTTAAAAAATTGATTATCTGACAAAA
>CALHCK010000176.1 GCA_937936695.1 uncultured Polaribacter sp. | reverse complement strand
TTACGTTTTTGCAACACTATGTTCATGGCATCTGCGATGTCTTTTATAGAGTTTACTAATGTTCCGTCTAAATCGAAAATAACAGCTTTGAACTTCATATTTTATTGCATTTAATTTTATAGAGTTGAAAAGCTTCAAATTTAAGTATTAATTTACTTTTAGCTTTTAATTTTTAGAGTAATTACAATTATTTATAAACGTAAAAACCCCGCAATTTAAAAATTGCGGGGTTTTTTGATAAAAAATTATTGCCTCTACACTATAATATTTAAGATTTTAATGGCTTAAATTTATAATGTAAGTATGTGTAAGCATCGCGAGGTACAATTGTAATCCACTTTTTGTGTTTTAAATACCATTTAAAACGTATAGAATTTATTCCTTTTGTTAAATATGCAGCAATAAAAGGGTGTACATGTAATTGTGCCTTTTTACTGTTTTTAGAGTTTGACATAAATTTCTCTAAATCTGCTTCTATCTTATCTAACAAGACTATTGGTGCTTCTACTTCTCCGTTTTTATTTGGATTGGCTTCGGTAGTTTTTATACTTAACTCTGGCCTTACCCTTTGTCTTGTAATTTGTACCAATCCGAATTTACTTGGAGGTAATATTTTGTGCTTTGTTCTATCTAAAGCCATTTGCTCTTTTAGGTGTTGAAATAGTTTGTTTCTATTTTCTACCTTGTGCATGTCTATAAAATCTACTACAATGATACCACCCATATCTCGTAGTTGTAATTGTCTTGCAATTTCTGTTGCTGCAATTAAATTTACTTCTAGTGCTGTTTCTTCTTGAGAACCTGCTTTGTTAGAGCGGTTTCCACTATTTACATCTATAACATGTAATGCTTCTGTGTGCTCTATTACTAAATAAGCACCTCTACTCATAGAAACTGTTTTACCAAATGATGTTTTAATTTGTCTTTCTATTCCGTATTTTTCGAAAATAGGGATGTCTGACTTGTGAAGTTTTACAATTTGTTCTTTTTCTGGGTAAATTTCTTGTAAATACTCTTTAATTTCTGATTCTAATGTTTCATCGTTGGTAACAATACTTGTAAAAGTATCATTCATTACATCTCTTAAAATTGAAGATGCTCTATTTAACTCGCTTAAAATTTTTGTTGGTGTATTGGTATTAGGTATGCTGTCGCACATTTTTACCCAACGCTCTAATGAGTTTTGTAAATCTTTGTCTAGTTCTGCTACTTTTTTACCCTCTGCAACAGTTCTTAAAATAACACCAAACCCTTTTGGTTTAATGCTTTTTGCTAATCTTTTTAAACGTTCTTTTTCTTTTGGGTCTGCGATTTTTTGTGACACAGAAACTCTGTTAGAAAAAGGAACTAAAACCAAATATCTACCTGCTATAGATAGCTCTGAGCTTAATCTAGGGCCTTTTGTAGAGATTGGTTCTTTTACGATTTGTACTAATAGGTTTTGTCCTGTTTTTAATACATCGTTAATACTACCGTCTTTGTTAATGTCTTCTTCCTTTTGGAAGTTTTTTAAAGTGAATTCTTTATACTTACCTATGCTTACTTTCTTAATGAATGCGTTTAATGAATTTACTTGCGCACCTAAATCATGATAATGTAGAAATCCGTCTTTTGGATATCCTACATTAACAAAAGCTGCGTTTAAGCCCGTTAATACTTTTCCTATTTTGGCTAAAAAAATATCGCCAACAGAAAATTTATTATCGGTTGTTTCATTATTTAATTCAATAAGCTTACCATCTCTTAATAAGGCAAAATCAATATCAGATGAATTTGAACGAATTATCAATTCTGTTTTCATACTGAACTGGTTTTAACACTGCACATTGTTGTGCAGATGGATTAATATTATTAATAGGTATATAAATACCGTTTGAGATTTATAAAAATCTCTTATGTCAATGAACTTTTGGTTTTTTCTTTAAACAAGAAACGAAAAAGTAAGCGAATGCTTACTTTTTCTTATGTCTGTTTGCTCTTGCTCTTTTCTTTCTTTTGTGTGTAGAGATCTTTGCTCTCTTTCTTTTTTTACCACTTGGCATAATATTCTAATTTTATTAAACCCTTAATTAGGTTTAGATTAATACTTTATTTTACAATTACTTTACTCTTTACTCCTTCTGTAAAAGTTTTGGCTGGCTTAAAAGCAGGTATGTTATGTGCAGGAATCTTTATGGTAGTATTTTTAGAAATATTTCTACCCGTTTTTTCTGCTCTTGTTTTAATAATGAAACTACCAAAACCTCTTAAATAAACATTATCTCCATTTTCTAATGCATCTTTAACTTCAGCCATAAATGCTTCAACAGTTGCTAGAACATCTGTCTTTTCAATTCCCGATTTGTCTGAAATTTTCGATACGATATCTGCTTTCGTCATGTCTCTCTTTTTACTATATTTTAATTAAATTAATCTCAAAAATGCGGATGCAAATATATGATAATTAATCAATTCCAAAAACAATAAGACTTAAAAATATATGAATTTTATAATGTAATATTGCATTTCTATTTTTTATTGATGAAATTTTCTAACATATTAATATACTGGTATTTACAAAACAACCGAGAACTGCCTTGGCGCAAAACTAGAAATCCATATTTTATTTGGCTTAGTGAAATTATGCTACAACAAACCAGAGTTGCCCAAGGATTGTCTTATTATTTAAAATTTACCGAACATTTTCCGACTGTTTTTGATCTTGCAAATGCAGATGAAACCACCGTATTAAAAATGTGGCAAGGACTAGGATATTACTCTAGAGCAAGAAACTTACATTTTTCTGCTAAAGAAATTGCTAATAATTTAAACGGAGAATTTCCATCTACCTATAAAGACATTATAAAACTAAAAGGAATTGGAGATTATACTGCTTCTGCTATTGCATCTATATGTTTTAACGAACCTACAGCCGTTGTAGATGGTAATGTATACAGAGTACTCTCTAGATATTTTGGTAT
>CALHCK010000175.1 GCA_937936695.1 uncultured Polaribacter sp. | reverse complement strand
AGACGATAACTATGCATACTACAGCGATTATTTTGTTTTTATTTCTGATGACAGCTCTAACCCTATTGTTATTCCGATGGATTTTAATTGGTCTACTAAAAAAGAGGGTTATGAAATTGAATTTAAATCTTGGTACGGAACTAAAAAAAACTGGCCTATTACTTATACTAAAAATAGTATAAAGAGTGATACTAAAGAAATACCACAAGAAAGTTTTGAACATAAAAACAGTAACGGGTTTGTTTTTAATTCTAAAGAAAATAAAATAACGGTTAAAATACCGCTATCGCCTAAAATTACACTTACCGTTCCTAAAAAAGAAGAATGGATACTTGCTCCTGCCAAAAGTAAAATTCATAAAGACATTTATGCTAGTAAAACATCAATAGAAATAAAAGGAAAAAAGAAAACAGGTTGGATTTTATATGAGCGTATAAGATGGAAAAAAGATGAAATTATAGAATTTGGTGACTTTGAAGCGTTCTTTTGGGTGCCGATAATAGTGAATGGAAATTTATATCATTTTGAACAACACAGAGATGAAAAAATAGCTTATAAATGGACTAAAGATTCTAAAAAAATAACCGTTTCTACTATTTCTGATTTTAATATTACCATTATAAAGAACACAAAAGATAATAAAAGCGGCAGAAAAGCCATACCTAAAGAATTACAAATTACTGCTAAAAATTTTAATATACTTTTGGCTAGCAAAGGACAACAAGTTGGTTACGGTAAAAAGTACTCTAAAGGATTGGCTTATTACAGACAAAGTCTTTTAGTATCTAAAAAAGAATCTAAATTTAATGGTTACGGAATGTTAGAATTAATTTTAGAAAACAATTAATATTCTAAGTTAATTACACCTCTTACCTTATCTAATAACTTAATTAATTCTAAAGAAAAATTAAAAGTCATTACAGGGCTTTCTTTTTTACCAGCTCTTAACAATTCATTAAAATGAATTGCTTCGTAATTGTACCCAATAGTAGTGTAATCAAAATCTATAATTTCTTCTTTTCCATTTTGTACAATACTTACCGTACTAGGCTCATGAAACATTGTATTTATTTTTACCACAGCATTCTTAAATGTAAAAATAGCCTCTGTTTTGGTATCTGCTGCCAAAGTACTTTTTAAATAAGCTGTAGCATTTGGGTAATTAAAAACCATATTACATTCAGAGTCTGCTCCGTTCTCAAAAAAAAGTGCATCGGCTTTTATGCTATTAGGTTTACCTAAAGTAGATAGCGCTACAAAAATGGGATAAATACCAATATCTAATAAACTCCCTCCTCCTACTTCTTTTTTTATCAATCTACTAGATAAATCATAGGTTGCCTTAAAACCAAAATCTGCTTCTAGTTTATTTAAACTTCCGTATTTATTAGTTTTAAAAATAGTAAGTACATATTGATAATGAGGTAAAAAATAGGTCCATAATGCCTCCATTAATAATACATCATTTTCTTTAGCAACAGCAATCATTTCTTGTACCTCATCTAAATTCATAGCAAAAGGTTTCTCGCATAAAACTGCTTTTTTATTTTTTAAACATAAAATTGCGTGCTCTTTATGAAAGCTATGAGGCGTAGCAATATACACTGCATCTACCTCAGAATCTTTTGCCAGGTCTTCGTAAGAATCGTAGGTTTTTACCGCATTGTATTTTTTACCAAATGTAATTGCTTTTTCTTTACTTCTAGAGGCTACAGCATACAACTCTGTATTGGGTATAGTTGCCAAATCTGTTGCAAATTTATTTGCTATTTTACCTAAACCAATAATACCCCAGCGTATCTTTTTATCTTTCATAGTTACTTTACTGCTAATTCATTAAAATTTTCGTTATCACTTTTTTCAGGCATTAAACCTTGAATTATTATAGCAATAATCATTACTAAAACACAACCCAATAAATTTAACCATAAATACGGTAACCAATCTAACACAAACACGCCTATAATTAAAACCTGCGTGATAAGTGCTGCTATAAAAACAGCATTTCCTTTTACAAACTTAATAAAAAAGGCTAGTAAAAATATACCTAAAACATTACCATAAAAAATAGAACCTATAATGTTTACCAATTCTACTAAATTTTCTGATAGTTTTGCAAAGCATGCAACAAGAATTGCCAAAACACCCCAAATTAATGTAAACCATTTAGACGCTTTTACATAATGTGCATCTGGTTTATTAGAAGCCATATTCCTCTTATATAAATCCATAGTAGTAGTGCTTGCCAATGCATTTAATTCTGATGATGTAGAAGACATTGCTGCAGATAAAATTACCGCCAACAACAAACCTATTAAACCTCTTGGTAAATTGTTTAATATAAAATGAATAAAAACATAATCTTTATCATTAGCTTCTATTTTTTCTAAAGAAACAGCATCAACAGATTTTATAATTTCTTTTGCAGCTGTTTTAATTTCTAAATCTCTTTTGTTTAGTGCTGTAATTTGTGCCTTATCACCCTCTAAAAATCCTTTTGTAAAAATTGCTTTTTTCTTATTTTCTATGGCAATATGTTCTTTTTCTAACTCTTTATAAGCTGTTTTGTAAGTAGAGTTTTCTATGGCTCCTTTTACTTTAGGATTAAAATTTAGCGGCGCTGTATTAAACTGATAAAAAACAAATACCATAACCCCTATTAACAAAATAAAAAACTGCATTGGCACTTTTAAAACACCATTAAAAATTAACCCAAGCTGACTCTCTCTTAAAGACTTACCCGACAAATAACGCTGAACCTGACTTTGGTCTGTACCAAAATAAGAAAGCATTAAAAAAGTTCCTCCTAAAATACCTGTCCAAACAGTATATCTATTGCTTAAATCAAAAGAAAAATCAAGCACATTCATTTTGCCACTTGCCCCTGCAATATCTATCGCTTTTCTAAATGTAATATCTGCTGGTAATTTGCTCATAATCATATAAAAAGCAATTACCAAACCAATAAAAATAATAATCATTTGTTGCTTTTGCGTAACATTTACCGCCTTAGTACCACCGGATACGGTATAAATAATTACTAAAACACCAATAATAATATTTAAAGTAAGTAAATCCCACCCTAATACAGCGCTTAAAATAATAGCTGGAGCAAAAATTGTAATTCCTGCCGATAAACTACGCTGAATTAAAAATAAAATAGCCGTTAAACTTCTTGTCTTAGCATCAAACCTGCCCTCTAAAAACTCGTAAGCAGTATATACTTTTAACTTATGATAAATGGGTATAAAAACTAAGCAAATAATAATCATGGCTATAGGCAAACCAAAATAAAACTGCACAAAACCTACCCCGCTATTAAAAGCCAAACCAGGAGTAGACAAAAATGTAATAGCACTTGCCTGAGTTGCCATTACAGACAAACCAATTGTCCACCATTTACTATCGTTTCCGCCTTTTAAATAATCTGTTACCGTTGCATTTTTACGAGTTACATAAGTACCATACGCCACTATAAAAAAAAGTGTAACAGACAAAACTACCCAATCTACTAGGTGTAATTTACTTTCAACTTCCATATTAATTGCTAAAAAAATTAGTAATTAAATAAAAAACAATCATATAAATAACATTTGCTATTAGTACTAATGAGTATTCTTTTTTCCAAATGTATTTTTTATTATTCATGATTTCTATTTTATTTAGAAGCTATTTCCTGCTTTCCATTATATCTTTTTTATTACCTTTCTTGTAATTTTTCATACTTCAAAATTTATTTTTAGTAATAAAAAAGGATGTCATTACAATCAGGGCTACACCTATTTTCCAACAGAAAGTAAGTTAACAAATAATTTATACGCACCAGAAACACCTGCAGGCAATTCTCTAAAAAAACTTAAACCTGTATAAATGTAATTTCCTTTACCATATTTTGCAATTAGTAAACTTCCTTTTTTAGAAGTTTCCCCTTTGTCATGCATAGAAAACACAGGAGTATATTCTTTACTCCAAGAATCAGGAAAATACAAACCACGTTCTTGTACCCAACCTTTAAAGTCGTTTTGAGTAATTTTATTAGGGTAATTTAATACCGAATGCTCACTATTTAAAATTACTACTTCAGCATGTTCATCAGTTACACGATCTCTAGATAATTGTAACGGATACGGTGCCGCAACATCTACATTTCTGTTTGTGTTGTACTGCACTACCATATTACCACCTTTTTTTACATAATCTAACAAATACTTTTGCTTAAACTTTAATTCTTTTACCACATTGTACGCTCTTATACCCAACACAACAGCGTCGTATTTATGCAGATTTTCATTATTTATTGTTAACACATCTACATTATCTACTTTATACCCTATTTGACGTAAATTATTAGGTATTACATCTCCTGCCCCTTGAATATAACCAATGTATTTTCCTGCCTTTTTAATATTTAAACGTACAATTTTGGCTTCAGAATTTAACAAAACAGTTTGCTTAGGTATATGATTGTAATTAATTTCTATCAATTCTTTATTGTATGTTTTCCCATTTGCCATAGCCACCACCTTTAACTTTCCTTCAGATTGATTTTTAGGTGGAGTAACTGTAAAAACAACTGTTTGTTTGTCGTTTTTTTGCTCAATATCAAAGCTATGTTTTGCTGGCGTAACATTCCACTCTTTAGGCACATCTAAATGTACATTACCTGTAACATTATTAGCACCAGACCTAACTGTAACCATAACTTTCTGAGCAGTATCATCAGAAAACACAAGTACTTTATTTTGTAGTTTAGTTGTTATTTGTGGTACCACCTCAAAAGGTTCATAAATTTCTCCTTTATCTCTTTCAGAATACCTTCTTACAACATTTTTGCGTATTGTAATGGCTACATTATTTATTAAAAGATTAAAATCTATTTTTGCAGACCTAGGAGTTTCTGGTTTACCAATTAACAATTGATTGTCTACCCGATACATACCCAATGAAGCATCCTTTTTTAACCAATAAGGATCTGTAAATTGATCTGTATTTAAATGTATAGTTTCTTTAAAAGTGTACTTTTTATTAAAAGACAAATCAAATTCTTTTTTAAAAGTTTTTTTATCTAAAATAGTACTAATCGACACCAGCTTTATTGTTGTATTGCTTCTGTTAAGCGCTTCAAAACTTACACTTATTTTACTATTTGGTGTTGCCGTTGCACTAGCCGCAGAAGCCTCTAAGTACAAACCTGCACAAGCTTCTATAATTTCTTTTATTTGTTGTTCTTTTATAACACGCCAATGATTATTTTTTAGCTTTTTAATTTTAGCATACGCTTCCATTAATTTTGGTAAATGCTTAGACGGGTTTTTAAAATCAAAGTTATTCTCTATTTCATATAAAATAGCTCCAACTTCTCCACCTTTTTCTATACGATTCCAAGTAGTATTTATTCCTGAAAAAAGATTGTTTTTATCTTTAGGTTTATCTCCTTTTAAAAACTCTACATATTCTTTTTGCGAACCTCTTTCTGTTAACCTACCAAAACCCTGACATAAATGCTGACTACTAGCCTCCGTAGCGATTTCGTTATTAGACACTCCTTTTAATGGATAATAATTTCCTGTATTTAAAACTCCAAATTTTGGGTTTCCTTTAGTAGCTTTCTTAAATTTTTCTTGACTACCATAAAACCACCAAGAAGTATTAAAAAATAACCTTTGCGGTTGCCATGTAGTTGTATGTTTTAATTGATTTTTGTACTTGTTTTTATCATTTGCTAAATCAAAAGCTTGCATACTTAACAAAGCAGAAGAAGTATGATGCCCGTGTGTTGTACCAGGTGTTCTATGATCAAATCTATTTATAATTACATCTGGTTTTAATGTTCTTATTGCCCAAACTACATCGCTTAACACTTTATCTTTATCCCAAATTTCTAATGTTTCGTCAGGATGTTTAGAATACCCAAAATCGTTTGCTCTAGAAAAAAACTGCTCTCCTCCATCTACTCTCCTTGCTGCTAATAGTTCTTGTGTTCTAATAACCCCTAACAATTCTCTTATTTCTGTACCAATTAAGTTTTGTCCTCCGTCTCCTCTTGTTAAAGACAAATACCCTGTTCTGGCTTTTACGTGGTTGGCTAAATAAGCTATTAACCGTGTATTTTCATCATCAGGGTGCGCCGCAATATATAGTGCTGTTCCTAAAAAATTAAGTTTTTGTATTTTCTCATAAATTTCATTAGATGATAATTTTTGAGGTTTTTGCGCAACCATTAAAACCGTAATTAATAATAGCGTAACTGTAAAAAGTATTTTTTTATTCATAAATGTTTTGTGCATACCTGCAATAGGTGTCGGTTTTTGTAATTAAAAATAACATCTTTCTTACAATAATAACGTTTTAAATTTCATCAACAAAATGCTTATAACCTGTTAATAAGTTAATTTTAACAGTAACCTAACTAGGTTTATATTTGTGTGTATAAATAAGAAAACAAAATAAATGAAATTTATTGTATCGAGTTCGCAATTACTAAAGCAATTACAGGTTTTAGGCGGCGTTATAAATAGTAATAACACCTTACCAATTTTAGATAATTTTTTGTTTGAAATATCAGAAAATCAACTTAAAATTTCTGCTTCAGATTTAGAAACAACCATGAGTTCTGTGGTAGATGTAGAGAGTGATAGCACTGGTTCTATTGCCGTTTCTGCGCGTTTATTATTAGATACTTTAAAAACTTTTCCTGATCAGCCTTTAACATTTAAAACAGAAGGAGAAAATACTATTGAAATTAGCTCTGACCAAGGAAAATATGATATGGCATATTTTAATGGTGATGAATTTCCGAAAGCAGTTTCTTTAACATCTCCAAGTACAACAGTTGTACCTGCTAATATTTTAGGAACAGCAATTTCTAAAACTATTTTTGCTGCCGGTAATGATGATTTAAGACCTGTAATGAGTGGGGTGTTTTTTCAGTTTAGCTCTCAAAGCTTAACTTTTGTTGCAACCGATGCTCACAAGTTGGTTAAATACACAAGAACTGATGTTACCGCAGACCAGACTGCCGAATTTATTATGCCAAAAAAACCTTTAAATTTATTAAAAGGAATTTTAGGTGGTTCTGAAAGTGATGTAACTATTGAGTACAACGATGCGAATGCAAAGTTTACTTTTGACCATATTGTACTTGTTTGTAGGTTAATTGATGGAAAATATCCTAACTACGAAGCAGTTATACCTAAAGAAAATCCAAATAAATTAACTGTAGACAGAGCTTCTTTTTTAAACTCTGTAAAGCGTGTTTCTATTTTTTCTAGTAAAACTACACACCAGATTCGTTTAAAAATGGCTGGAACAGAATTAAATATTTCTGCAGAAGATTTAGATTTTTCTAACAAAGCAGACGAACGTTTAAGTTGTGATTACCAAGGAGACGATATGCAAATTGGTTTTAACTCTCGTTTTTTAAGTGAAATGCTTAACAACTTAAGTTCTAACGATGTTTTAATAGAAATGTCTTTACCTAACAGAGCAGGTATACTTACCCCTATAGATGGTACTGACGAAGGTGAACAAGTTACTATGTTGGTGATGCCAGTAATGTTAAATAACTAAACATTTTTTAAAAGAACATTATCTTTTACTTTAAAATATAAAAAACCACAACACTTACAAGTGTTGTGGTTTTTGTTTGTAATAAATAAGAAAAGTTACTATCCTGTAATAATTATATTTTCTAATTTTTACGTAATTATACTAGAATAAAAACATTAGCTATTGCTGGCACTAACTTACTTGAATAATATAATTTCAGTTTCTTTTATGAATTCAATTCCAGAATCTAAAGTAACTATAACTTTAAAAATAGAAGAGTTAGGAATATTATCAAATTTAATTAAATCTAGGTTAAAGTTATCTTCAAAATTATCTTCAAAATTATCCAATAATTCTTCTATGGTCTTATCTCCATAAGAACTAAAATTGGTTGTTACATCTATTATTTCGTTAGTTTCTGAATTTTTTACTTTAATTATTATAGAATTAATAGGATCTTTAATAATTATTCCAGGATCACAAAAACAATCCACTACAGCATAAGCTGCTGTAAAACCAAAATTTGTCTTTAATTTTGTTTTTATATCTGTAACTTTACTTGTTTCATTACTAAGTAGAATTGATAATCCAAATGTATCTTTAGGTATAGAATCAAGTATTTTAGTGTTTTCAAATCCTCTTGTATCCCAAGTGGTTAGTTCTAACCCTGTATATATTATTTGATAGTTTTGATCTTCACAATTACAGCACGAAGAAAAAATAAATGGAATAAAATATATCAAGAATAGACAAATTAAATTTTTCGATTTCATTTTCATTTTTTTTTTCAATATAAGATTAAATGATTAATGCAACAACACTCTTTTTAACTGTATTTAAAGAATTTTTTAATTATATAAAAAACCACAACACTTACAAGTTGTGGTTTTTGTTTGCATAATTTTTACACCTAATAAAAACTACATTTAAATAAATTCTTGTGCTACTTGATGTAACCATTTAGTTAATCTGCTATCTGTAAGCTGAGATTCATTATCGTGGTCTATTGCCAAACCATAAAATAAATCTTCGTTATTAGGTACTAAAGCAACAGAATCTGTAAACCTATATCCTTCTGTTGGCCAACAACCAATCATTTTTCCGCCATTAGAAATTATTTCTTTCGCCAAAATACCAATACCATCTACAAAATACTCTGCATACCCAATTTGGTCTCCTAAACCATAAATTGCAACTGTTTTACCAGTAAAATCTATCGTTTTAAACTCATCAAAAAACGCTTCCCATGCACTTTGTAAATCTCCGTCATACCAGGTAGACAAACCCAAAATTAATTTATTGTATTTTGATAAATCTTCTTTTGTAGCATCTCCTATTTCCATAACTTCTAAATTATCATGCTCCCATAATGCTACTAAATCTTTTGTTATATCATCTGTTACACCAGTATCTGAACCATAAAATAATCCTATATTATCCATTGTATTGAGTATTAATTTCCACAAAAATACATTATTTTTAATTAATCTAAATAAATACTTATTATATTTACAAAAAAAAATTAAAATATGTATACTCTATATCCTATTTACAGCAATGGTTTTGGTGCTACTTATTTACTAACAGATAACTCTAGTTATGATACCGAAGCTAGAAGAATTCAGTTAGTTATGGGAGAAATAGCTTTAATAATTGATCTGTTAGAAATTGAAACACTATTAAAAGTTATAAATAGCTCTATAAAAGGTTGCAGTTGTAAAAACTGTAAAGAAGACTGTATTCCTAAACAAATTAAATGCGATACTATCTTTTTTAAATTGGTTTTTAAAACTGATAAAAAAAACATTCGTATTTTAAAAGATTTATTAGAAAAAACAATGTTTGAAATCGAAATGAATGAAATAC
Organism: uncultured Polaribacter sp.; assembly: GCA_937936695.1. Lineage (GTDB taxonomy): Bacteria > Bacteroidota > Bacteroidia > Flavobacteriales > Flavobacteriaceae > Polaribacter. The sequence goes on along the minus strand of CALHCK010000175.1, from coordinate 9,174 downwards.
TGAACTTTAATAATATTAACTACTTTTTTGCATAGTATTTCTATTTACTAGAAAATAGAAATGTGTTATTTTAAGATAGCCACTTTTTTTAAGTACTTTTATCAGATGAATTTTTTAGCACATCTGTATTTATCACAAGACAACTCTAATATATTAATTGGTAATTTTATTGCAGACCATGTTAGGGGTAATAATTTTACACATTACCATAAAGAAATTCAGCAAGGTATTCTTTTACATAGAGAAATAGATACCTATACAGATGCACATAAAATTGTTAGGAAAAGTAAACGTAGGTTACACGAAAGGTACAGACATTATGATGGTGTTATTATTGATATTTTTTACGATTATTTTTTAGCAAAAAACTGGTCTTCCTACTCTAAAGTTCCTTTACAGGTATATGCTGATGCTGTTTATGATATACTACAAGACACTTTAGAAGAACTTCCTCCAAAATCGCAACAATTTATTAAATACATGAAAACATATAATCTGTTGTATAATTATCAATTTTTAGAACCAATAGAACAAGTTTTAAGAGGTATGAATGCTAGAACAAAAGGAAAATCTAAAATGGATTTAGCAATACAAGATTTAAGAAGTTTAGAAACTGAATTTGAGGAAGATTTTACACTTTTTTTTAGTGATTTAAAAGCTTTTACCAATAACAAATTAAAAGAGATTAAACTAAATTCTAAATAAATGATTCAACCTTTTCATATAGCAATACCTGTAAAAAGTATAGAAAATAGTATTCCTTTTTACAAAAATGTTTTAAACTGTAAACAAGGTAAAAGATTAGATAATTTAGTAGTATTTAACTTTTTTGGACACCTTTTAGTATTGCACGAAAAAAAAGAATATCAGCAACCAAAACAACTTACAAATCTTGTTAATGGCAACCACGTACCGATACCTCATTTCGGTATGGTGTTGGCTTGGGATGATTGGCACAATTTAATAGATAAACTAAAAGCTTTAAACACAACATTTGCAATAGCTCCTCATACAATACATAAAGGTAAAATAAATGAACAAGCAACCGTATTTTTTAATGATTTTGAAGGAAATACACTAGAGTTTAAAACTTTTAAAAATAGTAATCAACTATTTTTGTAATAATATTGTCTATCTTTAAATAGTTAAAAGAGTTTTTATCTATTTAATGATATTACAAAGATGAAAGGAAATTTTATTGATACGTACCGATATCGTTTTAAAAAAACATCTAATAATTGGCAAAGCAACATTAGTTTGTTGCCTACAAAATTTGGTGAAATTAGAATGTTAGATACCTTAGGGGATAAACCTGTAATTTTAAATGTACCTGATGGTCCTAATGTTATTGAGCATCACTTAGAATTAATTAAGCAACTTTCTAAAAACTTTAGAGTAATTTGTTTTGAATTTCCTGGAATCGGTTTTTCTTACCCAAATTCAAAATACAATTATTCTTTTCCTGAAGCTTCTCATTTAATTATTAATATTATGGACACACTTAATATTGATAATGCTACTCTTGCTTTTTCTTGCTCTAATGGTTTTTATGCAATTAAAACCGCTGCATTATTTCCATTAAGAATAAATAGATTATTCCTTTCTCAAACACCTTCTTTAAAAGCAATGAGTTCTTGGACGATAAATGCAATACCTAGTATTTTAAAAATTCCTATAATTGGTCAGATAGCCAATATGTTTTCTGAAAAAAAGTTTGCAAAAATTTGGTATAAATACGCTCTACCTAAATATACAGATATTTCTAACTATCAAAATACAGCTTTAAATGCATTACATAATGGTGGTTGTTTTTGTTTATCTAGCTTGGTACAAGCTTTATCAAATGAAAAAAACACGACTCTTAATGTTATAAAAACACCAGCAACACTTATATGGGGTAGTAAAGATTTTACACATAAAAATACAGATAAGCAATCTATACTTAATCACCTACCTAATTGTGAGATTATTGAATTTGATAATTGTGGTCATTTTCCTGAGTTAGAAAACACTACAAAGTATGTGCAATTATTAGAAGAAAGAGTACTAGCATAACATTCAATTTTTTAGAAAATTTAAAATGCAATTATCAGAACTACACATTGTACCTACCCTAGAAAAACCGATACGCTTTCAAGAATACGCTGTAGGTATTTTTAAAACAATTCCAACAAAATCTGGTATAAAAAAAGCTGTAAAAAAAGAAATTATTTTTATTGATGGTATTCTTGCAACTACTTCTAAATACATCGTGGGCAGAGAGAAAATAGAATTGTATCAATTAACCACAGAAAATACTTTTAAGAGATTAAAATTAGATATAGAGGTTTTATTTGAAGATGATGATCTAGCAATTGTTTACAAACCTGCAGGCGTTTTGGTTAGCGGTAATAAATTTGTAACTATTGCAAATGCTCTTACTCAAAATTTAACAAAAAGTAGTAAAGCAAATGCTGTAAAACCGCAACCTATACATCGGTTAGATTATCCCACAAGTGGTGTTTTGTTAGTTGGCAAAACAAGTACTGCTATTTTAGAATTGAGTAATTTATTTAAAAATAAAAAAATTACAAAAACGTATTTTGCTGTTACTGTTGGTAAAATGAATTCTAAAGGAAACATCAATTTAAAAATTGATAATAAAGAAGCAATTACAGACTATGAGGTGCAAGAAAGTGTACCTTCTAATCGATTTGATTTTTTAAACCTTGTAAAGTTACTTCCTAAAACAGGAAGAAAACACCAACTAAGAATTCATCTATCATCTATAAAAAATCAAATTTTAGGAGATAAAGAACATGGTGATGAATCTTTAATGTTAAACGGAAAAGGATTGTATTTACATGCGTATTCTTTAAAATTTATTCATCCTTTTACAAAAGAAACTGTTTTTGTTAGTAAACAACTTCCTAAAAAATTTACAAAGATTTTCTCTAACACACCTCATCTTAAAACTACACCTTTGTAACCTCTTTAATAGTTTTATGTAATCGTTTTATCAATTCATAAATTTCTTCATTATTATACGTAGCAAAACCAATTCTTATTGCATTATGTCCTAATCCAACCTTATCGTAACTTTGCCAATCTCCAATATCTAAAAAGTATTTTTTTGATATTTTAGCAATGTTATCCCAAGAATACTTCTTGTTCAGTTTTACCCAAACAGCCATTCCTCCTTTGGGCACATCAAAAGAAAAAATATCTAAAAAATTATCTTTTAATAAGCTACAGAACAAATCTCTTCTTACTTTATAAACTTTCATTACTTTATTAATATGTCTATCTAAATCACCTGATTTTATAAAATCTTCAAATGTTAATTCTAACAAAGCATCTCCTTGCCTATCTATAAACCTACGCTGATTTGCTGCTTCGTTTACAAACTCTTTTGAAGCAATTAAATAACCAATTCTAAAAACAGGCGCTACTGTTTTACAAACAGACCCTATGTAAATTACATTTCCATTAATATCATGACTTGCTAAAGGTAAAATTGGCGAATGGTTGTAATTAAAATCATAATCGTAATCATCTTCTATAATTGCAAAATTATATGTGTAAGATAAGTTTAATAAATGAATTCTTCTTTCGGCAGACAAAGTTACTGTTGTTGGATGATGATGATGAGAAGTAACATAAACAGCTTTAATACTTTTTTGTTTACATATTTTCTCTATCTCATCGGTTAACAAACCATTTTCATCTAAAGAAACTCTTACTAAATTTGCTTCTCTTTGTAAAAAAGTAATATCTGCAGAAACATAATTTGTAGCACCAACAATAATAGTATCGTCTTTTTTTAATAACAATTTAGCACTTAAAAAAATTCCCATTTGACTACCTCTGGTAATTAAAATATTGTCTTTTTCAATATTTAATCCGCGTGTATTATTTAAATAATTTGCTAATGTGGTTCTCAATTTTTCGTTACCAAAAATAGAACCATAAGACATTTCTTTGTACACTAAATTTCTACTACAAATTCTTCTATAAGTTCTTGCTAAATCTTCTGTTGGTGTTAATCTTGTGTCTGATATTCCATCATTTAAATACATAAAACCATCTTTAGGCTTAAAATTTTTTCTTTGTAAATCATCATTTTTATAAAACGTAAAACTTGCCGTTTTTTTTGATATAAATTCTTTATCGATGCTAAAAACTTGTTGATGTAGTTTTGGTAATTTTGAGTTTACAAATGTTCCTTTTTTAGGAATACTTTCTACCCAACCTTGTAACGATAATTCTTCATAACAAGCCACAATTGTTTTTCTATGAACGTTTAAAAGTTCTGATAAAACTCTACTTCCTGGTAATTTAGTTTCTGGAAGCAATTTTCTTTCTTTAATTATTTCAATAAATTGATTTGCTAACTGTAAATACAAAGCTTGACTTTTTTTTCTGTCAATTTTAAAACTAGTCTTATAAGGAAACATAAACTGGACTATTAGAAATATTTATTCTGGATGATTACAAGGAACCATAAATGTAATAATTTTGATATCTAAATTTTAAGAGATGTTAAAAAAAGAATTGAAAGAAAATGAATACAATGAGTTTTACTCTAGATATATTAATCTTGTTGATGATAATGTTGAGTTAATTTCTGGATATGAAGATGGAAAAAAAATGGTAATTGATTTTTTTAATTCAATTCCCAAAAGCAAATTAGAATACAGGTATGCAGAAAACAAATGGACCATTAAAGAAATTATTCAGCATATTATTGATACGGAACGTATTTTTATGTATCGTTTTTTATGTATCAGCAGAAACGACAAAACTGCTTTACCTAGTTACAATCAAGACGATTATATAGCTCCTTCAGATGCTAATCATAAAAGCATAGATACATTAATTGAAGAGTTTAAAATTACCCGATTATATTCACAAAACTTAATTAAAAGTATTTCTAAGAATAATTTTAATAACATAGGTACAGTAAGTAATTCTTTAATATCTGCAAGAGCATGTGCTTTTTTATCATTAGGTCATAGTATTTGTCATATCAACATAATTAAAGAAAGATATCTATAAACAAAAAACTCTAAATATTTAGTTACTACAAAATAAATATCTGAGAAGTTTAGAGAGGTAAAACAGAACAAAATAATATGTTAGAAATAAGAAAAGCTACCGTTTTAGATGCTACACATATTGCTTTATTAGGCAGAATTACATACACAGAGTCTCATGGAAATTTTATTGAAAACAAACAAAATCTTTTAGATTATTACAATACAAATTATTCAGTTGCCCAAATTAAAAAAGAATTGAGTGATAAAAACAATATCTTTTGGATTGTTTTTTCTGATGAATTACCAATTGGTTTTGCAAAACTTTGCTTGAATAAAAACCATGAAAATAAACCCGATAAAGATTATTGCAAATTACAACGGTTGTATTTACTAAATGATTTTATTGCTTTAAAAATTGGCTCACAACTGCAAGAAATAATATTACAAAAAGCAACAGAGTTAAACTTTAAAAAAATTTGGTTAACGGCTTATTACAAAAACATTAAGGGAATTAAATTTTACGAGAAATACGGATTTAAAGAAACTGGAAGTATCGACTTTTTTGTAGGTGATACCAATTACGAAAATTTAATCTTCACAAAAAATCTATAAAAAATGAATGAATATCTACAATCAAAAATCAACAGAATAAAAAGAGGAGCAAATAGAGGGACTTATAATGTAGAAAAAATTAATGCTATTTTAGATGCTGGTTTTATAGGTTACGTTGGTTATATTTTTGAAGGGAAAGCAATTACAATTCCTATGGCGTACGGAAGAATGGGGGATAAAATTATTTTACACAGCTCTAATGCCAACAGAATGTTAAACACGCTTTTAAAAACTGGTACAATGAGTATAACAGTAATGCATTTAGATGCACTAGTTTTAGCTCGTTCTGGTTTTCATCATTCTGTAAATTACAGATCTGCAACGTTGTTTGGTAGTGTAAAAAAAATTGAAGATAAAGATGCAAAAAATAAAGCATTGTATGTTTTTATGGAGCATATGATGAAAGGCAGATGGGATGGGGTTCGTAAAATGACTAAAGATGAGTTTGATAGAACTTTAGTTGTTGAAATGACTATTGAAACTGCTTCTGCCAAAATAAGAGATGTTGGTGTTAATGATGATCCAAATGATCTTGATTTAGATATTTGGGCTGGTATTGTTCCCATAAAACAAATAGCAACTTACCCGATACCTGATACAGGAAAACCAACAGATATGCAAATACCTAAACATGTTTTAGATTATTATTCAGAAAACAAATAAGGTCTTCTAAAAAAGATATAAATTAGCTTCTAAATTTTTAATCATTAAAAATGAAGAAGCTTTTTAAATTATTAGGTTTACTATTACTAGCACTTATTATAGTTGGAGGTATTTATTTTGTTAACAACGAGGCATTACCTGAAGGTAAAAAAGGGATAGAGGCCGATGGTTTAGCTATAAAAATGTTTAATGCTATAAATCATGAAGCTTTTGAAAATACAGAAACCTTAAAATGGAGTTTTAGAGATAAACATTTTTATACCTGGAACAAAAGAGAAAATATTGTACACATATCTTGGGATGAATATAAAGTTACTTTACACACTAAATATCCTGAAAAATCTAATGTATACATAGATGGTAAACTTTCTAACAAAAAAGAATTTATAAAGCAGGCTGAAGGTTATTTTAATAACGACTCTTTTTGGCTAATTGCACCTTATAAAATTTTTGACAAAGGCACAGAAAGAACTGTTGTAAAACATAATGGTAAAGATGCTTTATTAGTTACTTATGCTTCTGGAGGCACTACTCCTGGTGATTCTTATTTATGGATTTTAGATGACAATTATTTTCCTGTGGCTTATAAAATGTGGACTAAAATTATTCCTATTGGAGGAGTTTCGGCTACATGGTCTGACTGGAAAATTACTAAAACAGGTATAAAATTACCTACCAAACACAAGTTATCATTATTTGGTTTGCAAATTGATATGGGTAATGTGCAAGCCTTTAATGATAAAGCAGATGAACTTGCAAACAATATTTTAAAAGCTGTAAAACATAATGCTTACAAAACCACACGCTATTTAGAGTGGAGTTTCGCCGAAAAAAGAAGTTATAAATGGGACAAAGAAAAACATATTGTTGATGTTTCTTGGGATTCTATCCGTGTGCATTTATATCCGCAAGACAAAAATTTAAGCACCGTATTTTTTAACAATCAGTTACAAACCAAAAACTATAAAAAATTTATTAGAAAAGCTTGGAACTTTTTTAATAATGATAGTTTTTGGCTGGTGGCTCCTCATAAACTTTTTGACGATGGTGTTGTTAGAAGTCTAGAAAAAATTAAAGACAAAGAATTTTTAAAAGTTACTTATACCAAAGGAGGTACAACACCTGGTGATGCTTATATTTGGTTGTTAGATACTAATTATGTTCCTAAAAGCTACAAAATGTATCTTGCTAATAAAAAAATGAATGGTACTCCTGCAACTTGGCAAGATTGGATTGTTACAGAAAGCGGTACTTTATTACCTACAAGCCATGTTTTTAAAAATGGTAAAAAACTAAGTATGGGAACAGTAAAAGGTTATAATTAATGAAGTCTAAAATTATTGCAAACGGAATTTTACGTGCGCTAGCTATTCTTGCTGGTGTTTTTTTACTAGGTTATTTCTTATACGCTATAACATCTGTTATTATATATATTATAATTGCAGGAATACTGTCTTTAATTGCAAGACCTGTTATTTTATTTTTAACTAAAAAATTAAAATTTCCAAATATAGTTGCTGTTATTTTTACCATGCTTTTAATGCTAGGTATTTTAACAGGATTAATTGTTATGTTTATTCCTTTAATAATAGAACAAGGAAAAAATTTATCGCTTTTAGAAGTTGATAAATTACAAAAAAACCTACAACAAATTTTTAATGAAGTAAACAGTTATTTTTCATACCGAGGAATAAATATATTAGGTGAATTACAAGATGTTGATTTTGCTTCTCAGTTTAAAGAAGTTCCTGATTTTTTAAATAGTATTTTAACCACTGTAGGTTCTTTAAGTATGGGCTTATTTTCTGTGTTATTTATTTCTTTCTTTTTTATGAAAGATAGTAAATTACTAAAAACAGGAGTAATGACACTGATACCCAACGATACTGAAAACAGGTTTTCTAATTCTTTAGAAACTATTAACGATTTGTTGTCTAGATATTTTATAGGCTTACTGTTTCAAATTATTATTTTATTTGTTTTTTATACAATTATTCTATTAATATTTGGTATTTCTAATGCAGTTGTTATTGCTTTTTTATGTGCTTTGCTAAACTTAATTCCTTATATAGGTCCTTTAATTGGCGCTGTTATCATGTTAATATTATCTATGACAAGTAATATTGGATTAGACTTTCAGACAGAAATTTTACCAACAACAATTTATGTAATGATTGGTTATTTTATAACTCAATTAGTAGACAATTTTGCGAGTCAGCCTATTATTTTTTCTAAGACAACAAAATCTCATCCTTTAGAAATTTTCTTAATTATTATTATTGGCGGTTTACTTTTTGGAATTGTAGGAATGATAACCGCTGTACCTATATATACATCTTTAAAAGTAATTTTAAAAGAATTTTTAGCAGATAATAAAATTGTAAAATCATTAACTAAAGACATTTAATTACTTTTGAACTTAGCAATTTTAACCCAAGAGGTTCAGCAATTTATTACCGATAATTTAAACGCAGATGTTTCTAAATTAATTTTAAAAGGGAGTCCTTTTAGTAGTGTAACTATACAAGAATTAGCAAATCAAATTATTGCAAAACAAAAATCTAAACACAAACTTGCTACTTGGTTTTTAACAGATAATATTTATTATCCGCCTAAAATTAGCATAGAGCAAACCTCATCTGAAATTACTGATTCTTACAAAGCTAATTTAATACAAGGAAAAACTATTATAGACCTAACAGGTGGTTTTGGGGTAGATTGTTTTTATTTTGCTAAACAGTTTAATACTGTTATTCATTGCGAAATTAATCCAGATTTATCTGAAATTGTAAAATACAATTACCAACAGTTATCAATAAAAAACATTACAACATTTTCTGGTGATGGTATAGAATACATAAAAAAAACAGCACAAACTTTA
>CALHCK010000174.1 GCA_937936695.1 uncultured Polaribacter sp. | reverse complement strand
AAATATCATGAAAGATATCCACTCTTATTGGGCATATGTAGTATTAGCTATATTAGTTTTTACAGTTATAAATTCAATAATAGGTCTTAGTAAAAAAAGAGAATTTACAGATAAAGATTTACGTCTTGGTTTGTTTACTTTAATTGTTTCTCATATTCAATTATTAATTGGTTTAGGGTGGTATTTTATGTCTCCTTGGTACAAAGCATTAAAAAGTAATGCGGCAGAGGTAATGGGAACAAAAGCAACTAGATTATTAGCGGTAGAACATCCTACTTTTATGATTTTAGCTATTGTTTTAATTACAATAGGTTGGTCTAAACATAAAAAGAAAACAGAAAGTACAGCAAAGTTTAAAACGTTTGCAATTTTTTATGGTATTGCATTACTTATGATTTTATCAAGAATTCCTTGGAGTAATTGGTTTTAAGATGAAGTTGTTAAGTTACATATTATCACCAATTTTTATATTGGTGTTTTTTTTAATTTTAGTAATTTTTCAACCATTACAATGGTTAGCTGCAACTATTTTTGGTGCAAATGCACATGCTAAAGTTGTAGATGCATTAAATTTTTTTTTGGTAAAATCTATGTTAATTATAGGGGTGCCAATACGTTTAATAAATTCGCATAAGCTACCCGAAAAAAGTACATTGGTGTTTGTATCCAATCATCAATCTACATTTGATATTCCGCCTTTAGGTTGGTTTTTTAGAAAATACCACCCTAAATTTGTGGCAAAAATAGAGTTAGGTAAAGGCATACCAAGTGTGTCTTATAATCTTAAAAAAGGTGGGTCTGCTTTAATTAATAGAACAGATCCAAAACAAGCAATAAGCACCTTAATGGAGTTTGCAAAACGCATTAAGCAAAATAAATGGGGAGGAGTTATTTTTCCTGAAGGAACAAGAAGTAGAGATGGTAAACCTAAAGAATTTGCATCTAATGGCTTAAAAGTGCTAACAAAATTTAATAAAGAAGGGTATGTTGTGCCCTTAACGATAAATAATTCATGGAAAGTTTTTAAATACGGAAAATTTCCATTAGGTTTAGGTAGTCCGATAACTATTACTACCCATCAACCAATAAAAATAGATTCTATGCCTTTTAACGAATTGTTAGAAAAAACAGAATCAGTAATAAAAGAACACATAAAATAAACATTATGTCTGTAAAAAATGTACGATTAGAAGTAATGCTAAACCTTGAAAAAAGGATGCAAAGCTTTGTAGATAAATATTTAATTACTCCAGAAAAAGTGTGGCAACCAACAGATTTTTTGCCTCATTCTCAAAAAGATACTTTTATACCAGAAGTAGAAGAAATAAGAGAGCTATCTAAAGAATTACATGATGATTTTTGGATTGTTTTAGTTGGAGATACTATTACAGAAGAAGCTTTACCAACTTATGAATCTTGGTTGTTAGATTTAGACGGAGTGTCTCAAGACCCAGACAATAGTTGGGCTAAATGGGTAAGAGCTTGGACAGCTGAAGAAAATAGACATGGAGATGTTTTAAACAAATATTTATACTTATCTGGACGTGTAAATATGAGAGAAGTAGAAATATCTACACAACATTTAATTGCAGATGGTTTTGATATTGGTACTTCTACAGACCCTTATAAAAACTTTGTTTATACTAGTTTTCAAGAATTAGCAACATACATTTCTCATAACAACGTTGCAAAAATTGCTCGTAAAAAAGGACATAAAGCGTTGGCTAAAATGTCTAAAATTATTGCTGGTGATGAGATGCGTCATCATAAAGCATATACAGATTTTGTAAGAGAGATTTTTAAAATAGATCCTAGTGAAATGATGTTGGCTTTTCAGCACATGATGAAATATAAAATTGTAATGCCTGCAATGCATTTAAGAGAGTCTTTTAATACAAAAAGTAGTTTGTTTGACGATTTTTCTGTGGTAGCACAAAGAGTAGGTGTGTACACAGGTTTTGATTATGTAGACATCTTAAGAAAATTAAATGAAGCTTGGGAAATAGATAAAATTACTGGTTTAACTCCAGAAGCAGAAAAAGCACGTGATTATCTAATGAAGTTACCAGATAGAATGTATAGAATTACAGAAAGAATTACGGTACCAGATACAGATTTTAAATTTAAATGGATGATTCAACCAAGTTAATCATTTTAAAAATAAAAAGTGAAAACCTCTTAGATATTCTAAGAGGTTTTTTAATTTTAAATATTAATTTTAAAATTATCCATATCATTTAAAAAGCCTAATTTTTTTCTAGTGTCTTGTAAATTTGTTTTTAATAATGTTGTTTGTATAATTCCAGCTTCATTTTCTTGCAAACTAGCCAAATCATCACCTAAAAAATCAATAGCTATAGAGTTTCCAGAATACGAATGCTTATTAGCATCTGTGCCTACTCTGTTTACACCAATAACATAACTAATATTTTCTATAGCACGTGCTTTTAAAAGTGTGTTCCAAGCTTGTATTCTTACAGAAGGCCAATTTGCTACATAAATTAAAACATCGTAATTTTCTTTGTTTCTAGACCATACCGGAAAACGTAAATCGTAACATATTAAGGGGCAAATTTTCCAACCTTTAAAATCGATAATACATTTTTGTTCGCCAGAAGTATATACTAAATCTTCACCAGCTAAAGTAAAAGAATGTCTTTTGTTATAAGTTACTATTTTTTTAGAAGGATATACAAAAAGTAAACGGTTGTAATAATTATTGTTTTCAGAAATTACCAAACTACCAACAAGAGCAATATTATTTTTGTTTGCTATTTTTTGCATCCATAACACTGTAATACCGTCCATTTTTTCAGCAACTTTCTCCGGAAACATTGTAAAACCAGTAGAAAATAGTTCGGGTAAAACAACAATATCTGTATTTTTAGAGAGTTTGTTTATTTCTTTTTCGAAAAAAAGTCTGTTTTTTTCAGGATTTTCCCAAGTCAAATTTGTTTGTATGCCTACGATGTTTAATTCATTTTGCATCTAAAATAATTTAACGATTAAAAGAGGTATAAAAGTAAGTTTTTGTAATTTAGAATTTCTAATTCATCCCAAAAAATTGATGCAATCTTTTATTTCAGAGACCCTAGACGATATTTTAAAAACAACAACATCTTTTCAGGATGTAATTTTTGTATTACCATCTCAAAGAGCAAAAGTGTTTGTAAAACAGACGCTTAAAGATAAAATTAGTTTTGGTTTTTTGCCAGAGATTATAAATGTAGAGCAATTTATATGCAATGTATCTGGTATAGAAAAGGCAGACAGCATTCAGTTGTTATTCCATTTTTACACAATTTACAAGTCATTAGAAAAAGACGCGGTAACTTTTGATGTTTTTGCATCTTGGGCGTTTACAGTTTTACAAGATTTTAATGAAATAGATCAGCATTTAATTAATACAAAAGATATTTTTATTTATTTAAGAGATATACAACGATTAAAAAAATGGTCTGTAAAAGGGGAGTTTAAGGAAACAGAATTAATTAAAGATCATTACTCTTTTTTAGAAAAATTAAATGCATATTATACTGCATTTTATCAATTTTTAAAACAAAAAAAGATTGGTTACCAAGGGTTAATTTACAGAGAAGCTTGTTCTAACATAGATAACTATTTAGAGAAACATAAAAATAAACAGCTTTTTTTTATAGGTTTTAATGCGTTAAATAAAGCAGAAGAATTGTTGTTTCAGAAAGTTTTAGAAAACAATAATTCAGAGATTTATTGGGACATAGACCAAACGTTTTTTAAAGACAACCATCAGGCAGGAAAGTTTATAAGAAAATACAAATCTACATGGAGGTATTACGAGAAAAATGATATTAAAACACTTGGTAATTCATTTTCATCAGAAAAAAACATACAAGTAATTGGTGCTTCTAAAAATATAACGCAAATAAAATATGCCGGAGAAATTTTAGAATCCATTACAGATTTTAAAAATACAGCTCTAGTTTTAGCAGATGAAACATTGTTGCCAGTAACGTTAAATTCTTTGCCAAGAAATATAAACGCTATTAATATAACAATGGGGTATCCGTTAAAAGATGTTCCTACAACCAATTTAATATTAGACATATTTAACTTATTTCTTTCTCAAGAAAAATTACAAAAAAGTAGTGTAAACGAATTTTATCACAAAGATGTAATTCGTTTTTTAAAGCACCCTTCTATATATAAATTAGTGTTAGATATAGAGTTGTTTTCAGATGAAATAGCAAAACAAAATCAAACTTTTATACCAACAGAATTAATAGAAAAATTATTAGAAAATTCTGATAAAACGCTAGTAGCAATTTTTAAACCTTATACAAGTATTAATCAATTTATAAACCGAGTTTTAAAATTAATAGACTTTTTAAAAGAAGATATAACGGTACTAGAAAAAGAGTATTTATTTCGTTTTTATACTATTTTTAACCAGTTAAAAACATTGCAAAACGAGTTTAAATATTTTCCAGATTTAAAAACATTGGCGCTCTTTTTTAAGCAATTAATAAACTCAGAAAGTTTGTCTTTTCAAGGAGAACCTTTAAGAGGTTTGCAGTTAATGGGAATGTTAGAAACTAGGGTTTTAGATTTTGAAAATTTAATTTTAATATCTACAAACGAAGGTGTATTGCCTGCTAGTAGTCAGCAAAATTCGTTTATTCCTTTTGATGTTAAAATAGAATTTGGTTTACCAACTTATAGAGAAAAAGATGCTATTTTTTCGTATCACTTTTTTAGATTATTACAAAGAGCCAAAAATGTATTTATTATTTATAATACAGAACATGATGTTTTTGGAAGTGGAGAAAAAAGTAGGTTTGTTACTCAGTTAGAAATGTTAAGAACAGATATTGAGCAAAAAATCATTTCTCCTAAAGTGGTCACTCAAAAATCTACATTAAAAGAAATAAAAAAAGACGAGAATGTATTAGGTATTTTAAAGGGGTTGGCTAAAAAAGGAATTTCTCCGTCTGCTTTAACCAATTATTTATACAATCCTATTTCTTTTTACAAGCAAAAAGTATTACAGTTAAAAGAGTTTGATGATGTTGAAGAAACCATTGCTTTTAATACTCTAGGTACGGTTGTTCATGAAACATTAGACAAACTGTATATTCCTTTTAAAGGAAAATTTTTACAGGTAGCAGATATTGATACCATGCAAAAACAAGCGAGAGCATTGGTAGAAAAGTTTTTTAAAATAGAATTTAAAAATGGAGATATTTTTACAGGAAGAAATCGTTTAATTTTTGAAGTTGCTAATAGGTTTGTTACTAATTTTTTACATAAAGAAAAAGAGTTGTTAAGTGATAAGAATAATCAATTAAAAATTATAGCAACAGAAGAAAACTTAGCTGCTTTTATTAAAATAGAAGGAATTGATTTTCCTATTAAAATTCATGGTCAGGTAGATAGGGTAGATGAGTTAAATGGAGAGTTACGTATTATAGATTACAAAACAGGTATGGTAAGTAGCACCAATTTGCGCGTACCAGAGCTAGAAGACTTAAGAGACGAGAAACATTTAAAAGCAATACAAGTTTTGTTATATGCATATTTATACACAAAAAGTAAAAACTACGATTTTAATAAGCCATTAAAAGCAGGTATTTATTCTTTTAAAAATTTAAATAGTGGTTTTTTACCTGTTAATTTTTCGTCAAATTATCGTAAGCCAGATGTTGTAATTACTGCAGAAAAATTAGAGGAGTTTATAGAAGAAATAAAAATTTATATTCATGAAATTTATGATATTAATGTAGATTTTGTAGAACCTGCCGATTTAAAATATTAAGATTTAATTACAGAAAAAACATTTTAGTTTCTTAGAAGCGTACCTTTGTAAAAAACTATTTTTTTGGATAAAAGTATAAGCAGCAGTAATATAAATAAACTAGCAATTCCTGCTTTAATAGCTGGTATTGCAGAACCTTTATTGTCTATTACAGATACCGCAATTATTGGTAATATAGAAAATAATGCTACAGAAAGTTTGGCTGCAGTTGGTATTGTGGGTGCGTTTATATCTATGTTAATTTGGGTATTTGGGCAAATACGTAGTGCAATTTCATCTATTATTTCTCAGTATGTAGGAGCAAATAAATTAAATGATGTTAAAACGTTACCTGCCCAAGCAATAGCTATAATTGTAGTTTGTAGTTTTGTAATTTTAGCTATATGTTATCCTTTTTCTAAACAAATTTTTCAGTTTTACAATGCTTCGGGTCAAGTTTTAGAGTATTGCATAAGTTATTTTAAAATTAGAATTTTTGGATTTCCGTTTTCTTTATTTGTATTTGCTGTATTTGGTACTTTTAGAGGATTGCAAAACACTTTTTACCCAATGATTATTGCTATTGTAGGAGCGCTTTTAAATGTGTTTTTAGATATTGTTTTGGTATATGGTGTAACTGATTTTGTACCAGCAATGAATGTAAGGGGAGCTGCCTATGCAAGTGTAATAGCACAAATTGTAATGGCAATATTAGCAACTATTTTGTTACTGCGTAAAACCGCTATTTCTTTACAGTTAAGTTTGCCTTTTCATAAAGAAATACCTCGTTTATTAGGGATGATTGC
>CALHCK010000173.1 GCA_937936695.1 uncultured Polaribacter sp. | reverse complement strand
AGCTTCTTTAAAAAGTATTTTTCCTCCATCTAAAACAACCACTTCATCAATAATATTCTCTATATCTTTTACTTGATGAGTAGCTATAATTGCAGTTTGATTTTCATTTATTGAATTGACCATTACTTTTCTAAAAATACTTTTAGACGGAATATCTAAACCGTTTGTTGGCTCATCAAACAATAATAACTTGCAATTAGTAGCCAATGCAAAAGCAATCATAAACTTCTTTTGCTGACCGTGAGATATTTTTGTCAGAATATAAGATTCATCCAACTCAAACTCTTTTAAAATTGATTTTAATTTTTCTAAATCAAAATTTTTATAAAATGGCGACAATGCTTTTACATATTGCTTAATTTTTAAAGCAGGATACAAAGGGGTATCGCTTACAAAAAAAACATCTGCAAGAAAATCAGGATTGCGTTCTAATGGTTTATAACCATTAATGATAATATTTCCACTTTTAGGAAACAATAACCCCGCTAATAATTTAAGAAATGTAGATTTTCCTGCTCCATTTTTACCAAGTAAACCTATTATATTTCCAGACTCTTGATTGAATTCTAAATTTGTAAACAAAGGCTTTTTTTTACTGTAGTTGTAAAAAACATTTTCAATTAAAATCATGCTTATTGTATTAGTGTACTATTTAAGTATGACACAAAAATATATTTTATTTTTTACTAAACAAATATTTTTACAGTATTATTAGATGTAATTATATTTCATTAAAGAAAATTAATTAAAAAAATGTAATTTCGCTTTTCAATTTTTAAGACTAAAAATGAACATTCAAAACACTATAGAAACTGCCGTAAAACAAGGTTTTTTAGCTTTATATAATGTTGAAATTCCTTCTGTAGAATTTCAGGCAACAAGAAAAGAATTTGAAGGAGATATAACCGTTGTTGTTTTTCCGCTATTACGCTACAAAAAAGGTAATCCGGTACAAATTGGTGAAGATTTAGGTAACTATATTGTAGAAAATGTTGCCGAAATAACAAACTACAATGTGGTTAAAGGTTTTTTAAACTTAGTAATTGATGATGTTTTTTATACCAACTTTTTTAACTCGGTATATTCAGATACTAGTTTTGGTTTTGTTACGCCAAAGGCGGATGACAAAGCAATTATGGTAGAATACTCGTCTCCTAACACCAACAAGCCGTTGCATTTAGGGCACGTACGTAACAATTTATTAGGATATTCTGTTGCCGAAATAATAAAAGCTGCTGGAAAAAAAGTATATAAAACTCAAATTATAAACGACAGAGGGATACATATTTGTAAATCTATGTTGGCTTGGAAAAAATTTGCTCCTAATGGTAATGATGGGCAAAAAGAAACTCCTGAAAACACAGGTTTAAAAGGAGATAAATTAGTAGGTAATTACTACGTAAAATTTGACCAAGAATACAAAAAAGAAATTACCAATTTAATTGCAAAAGGACTTACTGAAGAAGAAGCTAAAAAAGAAGCTCCTCTGTTTAAAGAAGCGCAACAAATGCTTTTAAAATGGGAATCTGGTGATGAAGAAGTTGTTGACTTATGGAAAACAATGAATGGTTGGGTATACGATGGTTTTGAGGTAACCTATAAAAATATGGGTGTTAATTTTGATAATCTTTATTATGAAAGTAACACGTATTTATTAGGTAAAGATGTTGTTGCTCAAGGGTTAGAAAAAGGCGTTTTTTACAAAAAAGAAGATGGTTCTGTTTGGTGTGATTTAACTGAGGATGGATTAGATGAAAAATTAGTTTTACGTTCTGACGGAACTGCTGTTTACATGACGCAAGATATTTGTACTGCTATACAACGTGTTAAAGATTACACAGATGTTGGCGGAATGGTATATACTGTTGGTAACGAGCAAGATTATCATTTTCAGGTATTGTTTTTAATCCTAAAAAAATTAGGTTTTGATTGGGCTAAACAATTATATCATTTAAGTTACGGAATGGTAGATTTACCTTCGGGAAAAATGAAATCTAGAGAAGGAACCGTAGTAGATGCAGATGATTTAATGGTTGAAATGACAGATACCGCGAGAACTATATCTGAAGAGTTAGGAAAATTAGACGGATACTCTGACGCTGAAAAAGAAGACTTATACAAAACAATTGGTATGGGTGCTTTAAAATATTTTATTTTAAAAGTAGATCCTAAAAAAAGAATTTTGTTCGACCCAAAATCTTCGGTAGATTTTCAAGGAAATACAGGTCCTTTTATTCAGTATACGTATGCTAGAATTCAGTCTATTATAAGAAAGGCAGATTTTGATTACTCGAAACCTGTTACAGTGCCTTTTCATGAAAAAGAGAAAGAGTTATTAAAACAATTAGAGTTGTTTCCGGATACTATACAACAGGCTGCTGCAAATTATTCGCCAGCTATTGTTGCTAACTATACGTATGATTTGGTTAAAGAGTTTAACTCTTTTTACCAAAATGTGTCTATTTTAGGTGAAACAGATTTAGATAAAAAGATTTTTAGAGTTCAGTTGGCTAAAAAAGTAGCAGATACAATAAAGTCTTCATTTTCTTTATTAGGTATTAATGTACCTGAAAGAATGTAAAATATTAGAGTTAACAATAAGTTGTTGGCTGTAATAACAAAAGTTAGTAAATTAGCACGCGTTAGGGATTGAATTGGCATCCTTTTTTGAGGAACGAAAAAAAGATACAACGTAAAGCCCGTTAAAACGCCCAAATTATATTAAGAGATAAATTACGATTATGAAATACGATATCATTATTATTGGAAGTGGTCCTGGAGGATATGTTACAGGTATTAGAGCTTCTCAATTAGGTTTTAAAGTTGCCATTGTAGAAAAAGAAAACCTTGGTGGAATTTGCTTAAACTGGGGATGTATTCCTACAAAAGCGTTGCTAAAATCTGCTCAGGTGTATGATTACCTTAAACATGTAGATGAGTATGGTTTAAAGGCTGAGGCTATTGATAAAGATTTTGATGCGGTTATTAAAAGAAGTCGTGGTGTTGCCGATGGTATGAGCAAAGGTGTTGCTTTTTTAATGAAAAAGAACAAAATTGATATTATTAACGGTTTTGGTAAAATTAAAAATGGTAAAAAGGTAGACGTTACTGCGGAAGATGGTACGGTTACTGAATATAGTGCTAGCAATATTATTATTGCTACTGGTGCACGCTCTAGAGAGTTGCCTAATTTACCACAAGATGGTAAAAAAGTTATTGGTTACAGACAAGCTATGACGTTGCCTACGCAACCAAAATCTATGATTGTTGTAGGTTCTGGTGCTATTGGTGTAGAGTTTGCGCATTTTTACAACTCTATGGGAACTGAGGTTACTATTGTAGAGTATATGCCTAATGTTGTGCCTGTAGAAGATATAGATGTTTCTAAGCAATTTGAGCGTTCTATTAAAAAGGCTGGTATTAAGGTAATGACAAATGCTTCTGTAGAGTCTGTTGATACTTCTGGTGAAGGTGTTGTTGCTACTGTTAAGACTAAAAAAGGTGAAGAAACTTTAAAGGCTGACATCGTATTATCTGCAGTTGGAATTAAATCTAACATAGAAAATATTGGTTTAGAAGATGTTGGTATTATTGTTGACAGAGATAAAATTTTAGTAAACGATTTTTACCAAACTAACATACCTGGTTATTATGCTATTGGTGATGTTGTACCTGGACAAGCTTTAGCACACGTTGCTTCTGCTGAAGGTATTACTTGTGTTGAAAAATTAGCTGGTTTACATACTGAGGCTATAGATTATGGTAATGTTCCTGGGTGTACGTATGCTACTCCTGAAATTGCTTCTGTTGGTTTAACTGAAGCGAAAGCTAAAGAGGCTGGTTACGATATTAAAGTTGGTAAGTTTCCGTTTTCTGCTTCTGGTAAAGCAAGTGCTGCTGGTACTAAAGATGGTTTTGTAAAAGTTATTTTTGATGCTAAGTATGGTGAGTGGTTAGGTTGCCACATGATTGGTGCTGGTGTTACTGATATGATTGCTGAGGCTGTTTTAGGTAGAAAGTTAGAAACTACTGGACATGAAGTGTTAAAAACAATTCACCCTCACCCAACAATGAGTGAAGCGGTTATGGAAGCAGTTGCTGATGCTTATGATGAAGTGATTCATTTATAATATTTAAAATATTTATATTTTAAAACCTTACCTTTTGGTAAGGTTTTTTTTGTTTTAATATTTTTACTTAAAATAATCTTAAATTTTAACATTTTCTTATAACAAACTAATAACATGTACTGTACACATAAAATTTTGTTTTAAAACAACATCTTTTTTATTTTTTATTTTTTTTGGCATGTGTTTTGAAACCTTGATGAACTTAATCAAAAATTATAAAATTTAATTATGAAAAAAATTATTTTAAGTGCAGTTTTTGCTATGGTTTCACTTTTTACTATTGCACAAGAAAAACAAAAAGAAATTGGTATTAATTTTGAAAGTTTAAATGGATTTGGTATAACCTATAGGTCTGGTACAGCTAAATCTTTATGGCGTTACAATTTATTATCTACAAATGTTGGTAAATCTAATAACAATTTTGAACAGGTTAATGCTATAGAAAATTCCTCTACAAATAATTCTACAAATATTAATCTAATGGCTAGTTTTGGTAAAGAATTTAGAAAACCAATTACTAAGAATTTAGAGTACAGATATGGTGCGGATATTGGTTTTAGTTATTTTCAAGTAATAACCAAAACTAGTAGCAATTTTTCTAATATTGAAACAAAATCAAATAATTATAGCCCTTCTATAAATGCTGTTTTGGGTGTAAATTATCTTATTAATAAAAATATTTCTTTTGGTGTAGAAATTTTACCTAGTGTTAGATATTCTTTTGGAAACAATGAATCTACTAATGATGGAGAGAAGATAGGGGAAACAAATAATGAGTCTTGGTCTATTGGTTTAAATAATGATTTTGCTAGACTTTCTTTAATCTATAGATTTTAGAAGTGTATTTTTTGTAGTAATCAATATATAAGATACTTATAAAATTTTGTGTTTTATGTAAAAACTGTTTACCTATAAAAATTGTATTTTTATCGAAAACCGAAGTAAATTACTTCGGTTTTTTTGTATATTGAAACTGTAAATGTTTAATCAAAAAAAATAAAAAATGAAAGCAAAATATCAAAGTGTATTAGCATTAGGTGAAGAATTAGCAATTGAAAATGGAGATGTAAAAGAAGAAAATGGAGTTTTACATGTAACAGGTGTTGCTAAAAATCAGTATGAAAAAAACCTTATTTGGGATAAAATTAAAGAAGTTGGAGGAGAAAATCCTGCAGATATTGTAGCAAACATTGAAGTGGCAGATACGTCTGTTTTTGCAAATCATACAGTGGCTAGTGGAGAAACTTTAGGTAAAATAGCAAAAAAATATTACGGAAACGCAATGAAATACACGGCTATTTTTGAAGCAAATACTGATATCTTAAAAAATCCTGATGTTATTAAAGTTGGTCAAGAGTTAGTGATTCCTAATTTATAAGACACAACAATAATTACTTTATAAACCGAAGCTATTAGCTTCGGTTTTTTTGTTTGTAAATCGTTATTTTATTTTAATAAAGAGATATTTTATATTACACAGATTCTTATCCTTAAACAAAAACATTACTTTTGTAGTGTTAATTTATTAGATGATTACAGATAAAAAACAATTTTTAAAAGAAATTTTTAAAGCACTTGCAAAATTAATAATTGCAGGTATGCTTATTGGTTTTTTAAAACAATACGATGCTATAATTGCTGGTATTTTAATACTTAAAATTATACATAATGTTTATGTAGAAATTATACAACCTAAAATTAATAAAAACTGGCTGCTAATAGCTGGCTTTTTATTAACGGGTTTTGGTGGTATTGTAGGCGAAACCTGGGGAGTTGCTAATGGTTATTGGGAATACCATAAAGTAACTAGAGCGTTGCCTTTATGGTTACCTTTTGCTTGGATGCTTGCGTTTCATTACCTATACAAATTAGAGCGTAATTTAATTCCGCTTTTAACTCATCAAACAAAAAAAAATAAAATTATTTTAGCTGCTTTGTTAGCATTAATTTTACCTGCTTTTGGAGAGGTTGTTACTATTTATTTAGGTGTTTGGACGTACTACTGGCCTTATCAAATTTTTGGTGTGCCTTTGTATGCTTTTTTATGCCTACTCTTTGTACACATGCTAGTCTACGTTATTTTAAACTTTGTTTGCAAAAAATACAACATAAAGGATATTGTTTTTAATTGATTATTTTAAATTATAAGTATCCTGAAATTTGAAGCAACCTTTTTAAGAACAGTACGTCTATTAATAAAATAGATGTATTATGAAAAAATTATTTTGTTTAATAGTATTTACAACAACGATATTTAGTTGTTCTAATGCCGATGTTATTTCGGAGAATCAAATTATTGGTGAATGGAAATTAATAGAAGCTAAAATTCCTAAAGCTGCTAGAATAAATTCATCTAGTGGTTCAATAGATTATTCTAATAATAATATTATTTACAATTTTAAATCAAATAATATTTTAACCGTATCAGGTGGAACAAATGTGGGCTATCCTAATGGAAACTATGATTACTTTTGGGGTGAAGATTATTTAAGCACTACTACTGACCCTAAAATACTTTTGGTTAAAATAAATGAATCTAAATGGATTTATAATTTAATAAACGAAAAAATGATATTAGAAAAATCATATATTGACGGACCTGATTTAGTATTTGAAAGAATATAAAATAGTATTATGCATATACAAAATTTAATATGTACCCATGCTTATTTTATTTAAAATTTCCAAGCTACAATTCTGGTTACTTTATTTCCCTGACTCATAGGAATTACTTTAAACTCTGTTACACCTAATTTTGTTGATGAGTTTTGTAAACTCTCTACATTTTCTTTTTTAGATACTAAGCTAGTAAACCATTTACTTCTTTCTTTAAACAAAGAACTTTGATATAAATAATTGTGTAAAAAGGCTTTTTCTCCTCCTACATACCACAACTCATTATTGTTTCCTGAAAAGTTTCTGACTGCGTTATTTCTTAAATTTCTATTTTTTCTTTTATTAGCTCCTTGCGCTTCTTCTGCCGATTTATAAAAAGGAGGATTACACATTACTGCAGCAAACTTATCTCCTTCTTCTATAATTCCTTTTAATATATTTTGTTCATCAAATTGTTGACGCAAAGAAATTTTTTCATCTAAAAGATTATCATCAATAATATCTTGTGCAGTATCTAAAGAATCTAAGTCTATATCCGTTGCTACAAAACTCCAATCGTATTCTAAAACTCCTAGTAACGGATAAATACAAGTGGCACCTGTACCAATGTCTAAAATTTTTACATCATCGGTAGTATCTATTAAATCTGCTAAATGATGAATATAATCTAAACGACCAGGAATTGGCGGGCATAAATTTTCGTCAGGAAAATCCCAAATAGTAATTGCATCATAAGAAAACAATAAGGCTTTGTTTAATTCTTTTACTGCTTTAGGATTAGAAAAATCGATACTTAAATTGTTATGTTTATTTTCTGATACAAATTCTTTTAATAAAGGATTTGCACTTATCAAATTTTCAAAATTATATCCTTTATTAAATTTATTCTTAGGATGAAGTCCTTTATCTTTCATAACGCTATAATTGCAAAGTACTATTAATGTTAAATAGATTTTTCTAATGCCTTTTTAAATGGAATAATTTACATTTCTAAAATTGTAAAACTTAAGTCTAAAGGCTGTAACGTATCTTTTAAAGTACTTATAAGAGTACTACCATATTCTAAATAATATTCAGAAAAATTACGCTGACGCTCTTCTAAACTATTATTAGGTAATAATGTATTTTGAAGTTCTGTTATTCTATCAACTAAATCTTTCTGACGTCTTTTTTCTGCTCTTAGCAATCTTTTTTCTAAATTTTGCAGTCCTTTTATTTGTTTTTTTTCTTGGGCATTTACTGCATTTAAAAAAGAAATATCTGTTTTTTTAGCTACTTTTTTTAAATCTGAAAAATGATTCTCTAAAAAAGTTGTTTTTTCTTTAAAATTAATTTGTATTTCAGCATTTTCTATTACTTTTTTAGATAATAACAAGTGCTGTTTTAAAAATAACTCTTCATGAGAAATATGTAATCTATCTAATTTTCGTTGTTGCTTTTCAGAAATAATTTGTACCGAGTTTCTTAATAACAATATAGGAAAAGGAATATTTATTGTATTAAAATATGCTTTTAACTGAAACCAATACGCCATTTCTCCACCACCACCAATATAACAAAGGTTTGGCAATATTACCTCTTGATATAAAGGACGCATAATTACATTAGGCGAAAATGCTTTCGGATTCTTGTCTAGTTCTTCTAAAATTTCATCTTTTGTAAATGTAATTTCTGTATTGTTAACTAGGTATAAGCCATCTTTAAATAAGATTCGTTCTCTAAAATCATCCCCCAAATAAAATAAATTAATCTCCCTTGGGTTTACTTGTATTTTATACTCTTTTTCTAGCTTTTCTATCGTGTTACTAACCTCTTTAAAAGAAGTTTGATTTTCTAGCTCGTCTTGTACAAAAGGTATAAATAATTTTTTTAAATCTGCATCATCTCCATCTACAATTACAAGTCCATATTCTTTAAATAACTCATTAGCAATATAGCGTGTTGCTGCTGCTAAATTAGAATGCTTTATATATCCTTCTTCAAAAAGATTTTTTAAATATTCTGCATTTTTAGAGTTCCCTAACTGTGTTTTAAATACAGCCAAGACAGTTTCTAATCCGTCTGTATTAAATCTCCCTACTGCACCTCCATATTCACGATTCAATAAAACTTTTTTGCCTTGATAATTAAAGTAATTAATTTCTTCAAAATCATGATCTTCAGTTGCCATCCAATACACAGGTACAAAATTATTATCTGGATATTTTTTACTTAATTCTTCAGATAAATTAATAGCAGATATAATTTTATACAAGAAGTATAACGGCCCCGTAAACAAATTTAACTGATGACCAGTTGTAACAGTAAAAGTATTAGGTAATTTTAAAGATTCTATATGTTCTTCTGTTTTTTTAGAAGTATTAAAACCATTGTATTGCTCTTTTAAAGCCTTTGCCAATACCAAACGAGAATTATTGGTGTAAGACACCTGTTTTTCTGCTATTTGTTTTGCAAAACTTTCTGTTTCAGGAAAGTGATTATAATATGCTAATGTAGCTTCTTTTTTATCTAAATAATCTAACATGGTTTTAGAAAAAAAACCAGTTTTTTTAAAAGGTATTTGTGTTACTTTCATATTATCTATTCACACAATTTTTGCAGCAATTATTATTTAAATTCATGTTTTTTTTAAATAAACTATTTTTTATAAAAATACAATTATTTAAGAGTTCTGTCGAAAAATAAAAAACAATCTAACAACTTTTTTAAGCTAAGTTTTCGCTATAATTTATCTTAAACTAAATCGCAATACCAAAAACTAGTATCATAATTTTTAGTTGTTGTTTTAGGTTGATGACAATTGTCGTCATCTTCATTATTTTTACTTAATGTATGAGAACGAAGTACTTTTTCTCCTACCGTAAAATCTACAGGATTCTTAAATATAGGTCCATCAAAAACAAAAGTATGAAACTCTCCATTTTCTCCGCAAACATCTACATTATCTGGTAAATCTTCAATAAATTGTTTATCTATAACTCTACCTACAAATTCTTTACCCAAGTATTTTGCATTTACACAAACAGTAATTGCCTTAAAACCTAAATCTAAAAATTCTTTTAAAAGAGATTTTGTATCTTTTTTCCAGAGAGGATAAACTCCTTTTACACCTACTTCTTCTAATTTAGAATCTCTGTAAGCCTTTAAATCTTCTAAAAAAATATCACCAAAAACAGCATGAGTATATCCTTCAGAAACCAAATTATCCATATTTTTTTTCATGATATCAGAATACAATGTCATGGTAACATCTGCCGGAAAAGAAATTGTTTTTAAAGGAATACCAATAGACGCTGCTTGCTTAAATAATAAATCTTCTCTAAGACCATGCATAGATACTCGCTTGTAATCTTTATTTACAGTGGTTACCAATATATCTAATTGATAACCTGGGTCTTGTAAAATTTTATACAATGCTAAAGAAGAATCTTTACCTGTACTCCAATTAAAATAGGTTTTGTACATACAGGCTACTTACTTTTTATTTACTTTTTTTTGATTTAAGCTTGTTGGTCTTTCTTGTTTTTTTACTGGAGTACCATATAAATCATAATCTCCAGCTTCATGAATTTTAACATCTATAAATTCACCTATTTTAATATAATGCTCTTTTGCATCTACTAAAACATCATTATCTACATCTGGCGAATCAAACTCTGTTCTTCCATAAAAATACTCTCCATCTTTTCTGTCGAATAAACACTTAAATGTTTTCCCTATTTTTTGTTGATTCAACTCCCAAGAAATTTGAGATTGTACCTCCATAATTTCGTTTACACGCTTAAATTTTACGTCTGCAGGCACATCATCTTCTAAAACATAAGCACCCGTATTTTCTTCATGCGAATACTCAAAAGCTCCCAAACGTTCAAATCGCATTTCTTCTACCCAATCTTTTAATTCTTGAAACATTTCTTCTGTTTCTCCTGGGTAACCAACAATTAAAGTAGTTCTAATTGCCATTTCTGGCACTGCCTTTCTAAATTTATGAATTAACGCAGTAGTTTTTTCGTGGGTTGTCCCACGTTTCATAGATTTTAACAACTCGGTATTAATGTGCTGTAACGGAATGTCTAAATAATTACAAACTTTAGGTTCTCTTTTCATAACCTCTAAAACATCCATAGGAAAACCTGCAGGAAAAGCATAATGTAAACGAATCCACTCTATACCATCTACCTTAACCAAAGCTTCTAATAACTCTGCCAATGCACGTTTTTTATAAATATCTAACCCGTAATAAGTTAAATCTTGTGCAATTAACATAATTTCTTTAATTCCTTTTTCTGCTAGTTTAGTAGCTTCTGTAATTATATCTTCTATAGGTGTAGATCTGTGCTTACCACGCATTAAAGGAATTGCACAAAAAGAGCAAGGTCTATCGCAACCTTCTGCAATTTTTAAATAGGCGTAATGTTTAGGCGTTGTTGTTAAACGTTCTCCTATTAATTCGTGTTTATAATCTGCCTCTAAAACTTTTAATAAATTTGGCAAATCATGTGTACCAAAATACTGATCTACATTTGTAATTTCTTTTTCTAAGTCTGGTTTATATCGTTCACTTAAACAACCAGATACAAAAACTTTATCTATTTCTCCTGCTTCTTTTTTTTGCGCATAATGTAAAATAGTATCAATACTCTCTTCTTTTGCTTTACCTATAAAACCACAAGTATTTATTACTACTATATTCCCATCATCATCAGGATCTTCATGCACAACATTTTTACCATTGGCTTTTAGTTGTCCCATTAATACTTCACTGTCGTAAATGTTTTTAGAACACCCTAAGGTTACTACATTAATTTTGTTTGATTTTATGGTTTTTGTGCGCATGGTATCTATTTTCTGATTGCAAATATACACCTAAATAAAAATTAATTTGTCTGTTAGTTTATGAAAGTAATTGTTTTTTATTTTGTTTTTTAGTTGTTTGTGTACTTTTAAAAAAGTAAGTTAGTTAGCTTAAAACCAACATTAAATTTTTATGCATATACTTAATGTCAATTAGCTATAATACTTACTATAGATAATCTATATAATATTCTTTATCAAAAATAGATTCGGTTGAGTTTGCACACGAACTTATAGAGATATAATTTTGCATGTGTTTTTTTTATTTTACAATAGAGTGTTGCATAGTTTCCTTTTACAATATTGATAGTAATATCTATTTAAAAATTTATTTAGTAGTCTTATCTTTTGATTTTGATCTCTTAATACTATTAATAACGCTTCGAAAATCTAACTATTTCATTTAAAATTATTATTATATTGCTTCAAAAATTATAAATGAAATTAACATTACTTTACTTATCTATTTTTATAACATCTTTTTGTTTTTCTCAAAACTATATTGAATTAGATACAACTGATATAAATTACAGAAAACAACTTTCAAAAAAATTAGATAATCATTTAAAAATAATTCAAAAAAAAAATAAAAAATTATACAAAGGAGATTTTAGACAAGAAGTTAATTCCTCATACTCTAATGTATTTAAAAACATATCAAAAATTGTAAAGGATAAAGAAATTGTTTTTAATAAAATTTTTACAAATTATATTGATTCTATTACGCAGACAATTGTTAGTAACAATAAAGATATAATAAAAGGTAAACTTATAGAACCTTATGTTATTAGAAGTAATGGTTTAAATGCATATAGTGCTGGTAATAGTTATGTTTTTCTAAATATGGGGATTTTTAAATACTTGAAAAATGAAGCTCAATTAGCTGCTATTTTAAGTCATGAAATTTCACACGATATTTTAGAGCACTCTAAGAAAAGTATTTTAGCTAGTGCCGATTTACAAACTTCAAAAGAAAAGAAAAAAGAGTCTAAGTATTTATCTAAAAAAAAATATAACAAACAATCTGAAGCTTTTTCACTACTTAAAGGTGTTATTTATAAAAGTAAGAAAAAGAAAAGAAAACATGAAATTGAAGCTGACTCTCTAGGTTTTTTAATTTACAATAACACAAAATACAATCCTAAAGAGTTTTTAAATACTTTACAAGTACTTTATGAATACGATAGTTTACCTAGTATTTCCTTAAAGAAAGAAAACTATAAAAAGTTTTTTGATATTCCCAAACAACCTTTTAAAGATGAATGGATGACTATTGAAAACTTTGATTCATATAATTATAATCACTATAAAGAAAAGATTGATAAAGATTCTATAAAAACGCATCCTGAAATTTTAGATAGAATAGATTTTATTAAAAAAACTTTTTCTAACGAACTAAATATTTCTAAACCATTTTCTAATAGCATCACTTTTGACAAACTAAAGCATATTGCATATTATGAAGATATTATGAACTTATTTTACGCAAAAGAATATGGTGTTAGCCTATATCTTACATTGTATAAACTAAAGAAAGAACCTGACAATAAATATTTTAAAAAAATATTGGCTTATAATTTTCTTAAATTATACAAAGGAAAAAAAGAATACAAGTTAAACAAGTATGTTGATAGATTAAACCCAAAAGAACAAGATGATAGTTATATGCAATTTTTGAGCTTTATCTGGAATTTAAATCTTAGTGAAATGCAGAATATATTTGAATTCTACCAAGAGAAATAAAAAAAAAGGCTATCATTTAAAATGATAGCCTTTTTTTATACTTATTTTATTACTTAAAAAATGAAATACCTAAACCAAAGTAAGAAAAAGCACCTCCATCCTGACTAACTCCATTGTAAGAAGCTTGTAAAGTCAGTTTTTCTGTTATTAAATAACCTATTGATGGTCTATAATAAAACCCTCCCTCTCCAGATTCTCCTAAATACAGTGCATATCCTAAATGTAAACCTGTAACAAACATTTCTAAAAAAGTATATTCGCCTCTTACTGTTAAAGGCAAAAAGAAAAAACCATCTTCTTCACTTACACCTATTCCTAAATCTTCAGAACTTTCTTCTAAGAAAAGAGATAAACCTAAACTAGGGCCTACTTTAAACTCATCGGTTATAGGGTACATATAGTTTACTTTAAAATCTCCTCCTATTTTAATAAAATCAGCGGTATCTCCAGTAGGTATAGCAACATTAAGTTCTGTTTGTATTTGAGCAGTACTATATATACTTGTTAATAATATTATAAATAATAATAACCTTTGCATAATAATTGTTTTTGTGTTTTATCGTGTTTCTAAAAATTTATTCTTTCTAACCTAATTTCATCAATGTCTTTATCTGAATTAATTTCTCTAAACAAAACATATCCTTCTTTAGCTTGATGTATATATTGAATATCTCCAACAGGTATTTGTTCATTAGACACCTTACCTTCTCTAATAATAACAATACCTAAAACTCTTTTCTTTTTAAACCTTTTTCCTTCTTCTTTTTTAGAATCTACATAAAAGAAAGCTGAACCATTTTCATCATTTATTTTTTGAGAAAACAAGAAATCTGTTTGAGACCAAAAAGACTTAGATTTATCTTTCTCAATTATGTTTTTGGAAACGATATCAAAATTGTTATCAAAATTAAGTATGACAAAATCAGTGGTTTTTACTGTAACCAGACCATTAATTCTTTTATTTTCTTTTCTCTTTTCGTTTAAAATAGAAATTTTACCATTTTTATATACAAAAAATCTTTTCGCAGAGAGTCTGTAATTTTCTTCTTCTAATTTTCCATTTTCTTTAATATCTATAACAGAAATTAACTTTTTCCATGGTAAATATTTTTTTGAGATTTCTTTCCCTTTTTTATCTAACTCTATTCTAAAATAACCTTTTGATTTTTCTTGATCATAACCTCCAAATCTTCCCTGCTTACAATACTTTCCAACAATTACAAATCTATCTTCTAAAGCATTAATTTGCTGTGTATGGTAGTAATCAGATTTTTTATTCTCTAATTCATATTTAAAAATCAGCTCTCCTGTCTTAGGGTTTATAGAGTGATAAGTAACTGATTCTGTTTTATGATTATAAAACTTAACAATTAAATTTTCTTCATCTAAAATTTTAAAACTATAAGTTATATACTCTTTATCTAAATTATATTCATAACTCCACTTTAGCTTTCTATCTGCAGAATAAGCATTTAATTTTGTAAGTTGTTTATAATATTTAAAATTATCCTTAACATTTTCTACTAAGAAAAAACCCTCACTAAAACTAATTGGGTAGTCAAAAGCTTTTTGTTTTTTAACAATACTTTTAATTTTTTTTATATCTCTATACCCTTCTATTAATTCATTATCCTTATGGTAAAAAGGTTCCGATATTTTATTATTCTTTAAATTTAGAATTCTATGTGATGTAAAGCCAAACTTAGCTTTTGATTGGCTAAAAGTAGTTTGAACAACTGCACCTATAAAATTGTAGGCTTTTGTTATAATAATTTCATTATTTGTTTTTTCTGGGTAAAAAAACTCAGAATTAAATCTCTTATACACGGGATCTATAAATTGACCATTAGAAACTTTATTTAAATTTTTATCTAATAATATATATTCATATTTTCTTTCTGTTTTACTAACCTTTCCTAAATCATAAATAGCTATATATCCATAAACTTTACTATCTAAGTCTTTAACTAGAGAAAAATGTTCTATTTTTCCAGACGCTAAATTTGCTATATCAGAAACTTGGCCATTCAAAATAGTTGTTAAAAAAAGAAGTAATAATAGTATTTTTTTATCCATAATATATTTTTGAGGCTAATTTATCAAAAGCGTAAGAAATAAAAAAAATATCCTTACTAATTATAA
>CALHCK010000172.1 GCA_937936695.1 uncultured Polaribacter sp. | reverse complement strand
ACTTTAATGAATCTGGAAGTAATTCGATAATTAATTACAATACAAACACAACATCTACTTATAATTCTGATAAATTAAGTTATTCTAAAGAGTTTTTAATTGATGAAAAAATAAATTTACCATTTTTAAATTTTTCTTTAAAAAAGGAAAAGCAATTTAATGTAGGAGATAAATTTTTCATAAAATTTGCAAGTTTTGATGGAACGGTTGCTGCAAACAGGAATATTAGTGTTAGTACAATAGTTAAATCAGCCTCTATGCTTAAGCTACAAAAAAAAGGTACTAATAAAAAAAGGATAGAAGATTATTTAAATGCAACTGTTTATGTTTTAGATTCAATAAAAAAATATGATAAGATTGCTTATGCTGTTAAAACAAAAAACTATATAGATACTTTATTTAAAAATGAATCTGAGAAGTTAAAAAGAATAGAAAAAGATTTAGGTAATTTTAGAGAAGATAATAATATTTTTGATTTGTCTGCCGAAGGGAGTTCTATATATGATGAAACAATTGTTTTAGATAAAGAGAAAATACAATTAAAAGAGTATAACAGTTATTTATCAGGATTAAAGCAATATATAATAACTCACAATAAGTTTGATAAAACACCTGTACCTGCAATGGTGACAGTACAAGATGTAAAAATTTCTGAAATACTAAGTACACTAATAACAAAATCTAGTTTACGAGAAAACCTAAGAGAATCTGTTACAGATGATCATCCTAGTGTTGTACAATTAAATAATGATATTAAAATTTCTAAAAGTAATTTATTAGAGAATATAAACTCTTTATTGTCTTTAAATACAAGAAGGATAAACGAAGTTACA
Source organism: uncultured Polaribacter sp. (assembly GCA_937936695.1). Classification (GTDB taxonomy): domain Bacteria; phylum Bacteroidota; class Bacteroidia; order Flavobacteriales; family Flavobacteriaceae; genus Polaribacter. The sequence goes on along the minus strand of CALHCK010000172.1, from coordinate 18,032 downwards.
AAGAGTTTAAGTTCATTTAAACAAAAATTAAAAAGATTACCAAAAAGAGAACAAAGTTTAATAAATTACCAAAGAGATTATGAAATCTCTGAAGCAAATTATAATTATTTAAAACAAAAGAAATATGAAGCAGGTACAGCAATTGCAGCTAATGTATCTGATGTTAAAGTTATAGACACGGCAAAAGATTTAGGTCAAGGACCTATTTACCCCAATACAAGTTTTAATTACGTTTTAGCTATTATTTTTGGTGCTGCTGTACCTTTGTTCTACATAATTGTAAGAGAGTTTTTAGATAACAAAATCCATACACCTGAAGAGATTCAGAATAACTATGCAATACCTGTTTTAGGGGTTGTTGGTAGAAACAATGGAAATAATAATTTAGCAGTTTTTGAAAGGCCAAAATCATCTGTAGCAGAATCTTTTAGAGCTATAAGGTCTAATATTCAATTTTTATTTAAGAATACAGACGAAAATTCATCAAAAACACTACTTCTTACTTCTTCTGTTAGTGGAGAAGGTAAAACAATGATTTCTATTAACATGGCAACGGTATTTGCTTTAAGTGGAAAGAAAACGGTACTATTAGGGTTAGATTTAAGAAAACCTAAAATATATGACGATTTTGATTTGCCTAATGACATTGGTGTTGTAAATCATTTAATAAATCAGAAAACCTTAGATGAAATTATTACACCTACTAAAATACCAAATTTAGATATTATATTATCAGGACCAATACCACCAAACCCATCGGAGTTACTTTTAAATAAAACGTCCGATAATATGATAAAGTCTTTACAAAAGATGTACGATTATGTAATTATAGATACACCACCTGTTGGTTTAGTTTCTGATGCTCTTGAGTTATTTAAGTACTCTGATGCCATTGTTTATGTGGTTAGGCAAGAATATTCTGAAAGAGGTATGATGAAAATGATAGATGATAAATATAAAAACAAAGAAGTAAGTAATATTAGTTATGTTTTAAATGATTTCTCTATTAAAGGAAAATATGGTTACGGGTATGGCTACGGATATGGCTACGGGTATGGTTATGGTTACGGATATGGTAAATATGGTAACGGTTATCATGAAGATGGAGATACACCAAGTATATGGAGTAGAATAGGAGGTTTGTTTAGAAAATAACTCTTTTAAAATTAAAAAAAACGCTTAAATTAATTTAAGCGTTTTTTGTTTTTAATTATTTCTTTTTTAGAGTTATTAATGATTTTTCGGTATTTATTATTTGTTTATAAAATTCTTTTAAATTAAAATATTCATCTTTAGAAAATATTCTTCTATTAATGTTTATACGGCTATAAATAGTTATTTTATTGTTTTGTTTTAGTGTTTTATAAATAAAACTACCACCTTTATCAGGTAGAGCTATTGCCTTGTCTTTAGGTAATTGAAGAATTGTATAATTATCAGGAATAGTTATGTTTATTGAATAATTTTTATTGAATGAATATCCAAAATCAACAGGATAGTTTCTTTCTTCTAATTTAAATGGATTGTTTTTAACTCTGTCAAATAATACAGGGTTTATTTTTATGGTTCCGTCGTTACTTTCATTATCGTCATTTATAAGTCTAATTTTAAAAGTTTCAGAAATTTTTTTATCAAGAACCTCTAAATTTTTATTTTTATAGTCGTCAACTTCTATGTTAACATATTCAGATTCAAACTTATCTAAATAATTATCATTATTTATTACAGCTAGTTTTTCTCTTTTGCTTTTAGCAAAATAACCAGATAATCTCGTCATAAAACTACCTTCAAAATTACCGTTTTCATTAAGGCTTAGTTGTACAATACTGTTTTTTATAGATTTTTCTTTAGGTTTAAGAGTAACCCAATAACTATCTTCTTTAAAATCTAATACCCTCGCTTCTCCATTAATAGTTTTTAAAGGTATCTGTCCAAAAGCTAAAAATTTATCAGTAGCATCTAGGTAATAAAGTGTATTATTTATTTCAGCTTGAACCAATACATAATTATAATCAAAAATTATTGGGTATAATTTTGTTGGTAAACCATTGTTTCTTGTTGATAAAACCACCAATTTAGTATCTATTCCAACAGCTTTTAAACTATTAAATAAAGATAAATTTATTTCTCCAATATCTCCAGATTTTTCATTGAATGCATTTTTGACTTTAGCGTCGTCATTTCTCCAATAATTCCCATTCCAAGTGTAATGGTTTTGTATAAAAGTAAACACTTTCTTCGCTCTTTCTAAATCATCTTCTATTGAGGTAATATTTAGAGGTAACTCTTTTTTAAAAAAGCTTTTTTTAGAAATTTGATTATTAAAAAAGTAATTTTTTAGATTTACATCTGCCTTTTTCCACGTAGTAGTATAACTTTTTACTTCTCCTTTGTAACTTGTCTTAGAAACAATGTCAAAAGAAAGTTTAGATACATAATTTTTTTTACTTAGCATGTAAGCTTCTTCTTTAAAAGCAGGTATAGTATCCATTTCATACACATATTCAGCACATGAGCCATTACCAATACCAGGAACATAAACGCAATCTCTTTTTATTTTAGCGTTATTAACACTTAATTTTTGAAAACCAGTGATTTTAATATTGTACTTATAATTACCCAATATACTAGCTTTAAAAACACTCTTTATTTTTGGAATATCTGATTGAAATAACCAATCGTCTATGTCTAAATAAGGAGAAATAATACTGTATTTATACTCAATAACGCTACCTTCCTTTATATTTGGTAATGTAAATTTTTTAAATCTCCAAAAGTCAGATTGTTTAGTAGTGTAAATGTTTTTTGAATTTAAATATTTTTTATTGATATGGTCAGTTTCAGTTAAATTATAAGTGATTGCAGAAGTATGTATTAACCGTTCATTTTTTCTAAGATATACAGTAATATTAGCTAGATCAAAAGCAGATTTATCAAATATTTTTATTCTGAAATAAAAATCAGTTCTTGGAGAATTTTGATTACTTTCATCAGGATATCTATTTGCTTCCTCATATAGAACTAAGGCTCCTGCTATAGAGTCTTTAGTATAAGTAGTCATTTTTAATTCTTCTAATGTAGTGTTTCCTAGTTTTGCAGATTTTTCTTGTTGCCCCATCATAATAAATGATGATAACAACATAAAAAAAGTAATTTTATTCATGTAATTTAATTAATATCTATTCCATGTAACTTTTATAAAAGCTAATTAAATATTTTACAACCTAATAATTTTTTTAGCTTTACTTCTGTTTAAATAATTCTTAACAATTTGCTTTGCAAGTGTTTTGTTTTCTATAGGGGTTAAAACAGATTTTAAAATATCAATATCATTTTCTTGATAATTTAAATTGGTGTAACCATATCCAAAAACTTCGTTGTTTTCAATTAAAATAATCGCATGCTCTTCAATATCTCTCCCTTTTTCAATTAAAATAAAGTTATCGATATTAAAATTAGTAAGAGTAGGTTTTTGTTTTTTTCTAAAATTATATTTCGGAGATAAAGTTTCTAATTCTATCTCATATTTTAAACGAGTAAAAAGGTCGTTTCCTGTTTTATCATATGAAATAGAATGTGTTCTCTCTTGTACTTTTATGGCTCTTCTTGTAACCTTTAAAAAGAGTTTATTAACCTCAGATTTTATATTTTTTCCTCTACCAATAAAAATCACTCTACCTTCTGCATTATGTACATAAAAAACTCCTAGAGTAGTAGGAATAGTATCTATTAAGTTTTTAAATTTTTGTTTTTGGCGCCTATTGTCAAAGTATTTTATAGTACTCTTAAAAATAGTTTTATTAGTGTCTTTTTCTAATAGTAATTTAAACAATTTTACAGTAGCTAAAGCATCACCAGAAGCCCTATGTCTATCAGTCATAGGTATGCCAAGAGATTTTGTTAATTTTCCCAAACTATAAGAGGGTTGGTCTAGTATTAAGGCTTTACTGAGCTCTACAGTACACAAAGTATTTCGGTTGTATTCATAACCTAACCTATCAAATTCTGTGCTTAAAATTCGGTAATCAAAAGAAGTGTTGTGTGCTACTAAAATACAATCAGAAGTTATTTCTATAATACGTTTTGCAACTTCATAAAACTTAGGTGCATTTTGTAGCATTTTATTATTAATACCTGTTAGTTTTACTACAAATTCTTGTATAGGTTTTTCAGGGTTTACTAAACTAATAAATTGGTCTACAATAGTGTGTCCATCAAATTTATAGATAGCAATCTCTGTAATGCCTTCTTCATTAAATTTTCCTCCAGTAGTTTCAATATCTAAAATTGCGTACAAATTATTTTTTCTTAAAGGGAAATTACAAATTATAATTTCTATTACCAAATATAGAGCTGCCCACTCGCACCATCGTACTTCCGTTTTCTATAGCCAATTTATAATCTCCACTCATTCCCATAGATAATACTGTTAATGAGTGATTTTTAGATTTAGCTTTTATTTCGTCAAAAAGTGATTTTAGGGACGAAAACTCTTCTTGTAATTGTTGCTGATTTTCTGTAAATGTTGCCATTCCCATAAAACCAATAATTTTAATGTTTTGTAATTCGGATAATTCTTCAGATAAAAATAAAGCTTTTATTTCATCAAAAGAAAAACCAAATTTAGTGTCTTCTTTCGCAATTTTAACTTGTAACAAGCAATTAATTACTCTGTTGTGCTTATTTGCTTGTTTATTAATTTCTTTAAGTGTCTTTAGTTTGTCAACTCCATGAATTAAACTTACAAAACTAGCCATGTATTTTACCTTATTACTTTGTAAATGACCTATCATGTGCCATTCTATGTCTTTTGGTAATACTTCATGCTTGTCAACCATTTCTTGAATTTTGTTTTCACCAAAAATTCGTTGACCAGCATTATATGCTTCCTGCAAATCTGCAACAGGTTTTGTTTTAGAAACCGCTACTAAGGTAATATGGTTAGGTATATTTTTTTGTATGTTTAATAAATTTTGTTGAATTGTACTCATTAACTTAAATGTTGTATTATTTGATTTGCTAATTCTATATCTACCCTGTTTTTAGCATCTATTGTTGTTGTACCAATATTAGGAGTTAACGATAACTCTGGGTTCATTAGTAATTGAATTTCAGGATTTGGTTCGTTTTCAAAAACATCTAAGCCAGCAAACTTTACTTTACCACTTTCTATAGATTTTATTAATGCAATTTCGTTTAATAAGCCTGCTTTACCTGTGTTAATAATACCAACACCATCTTTCATTTTCTCTATTTCTGCATCAGAAATAATATAACCATCACTATTAGCATCATGTAGAGTTATAAAATTAGCTTCTTTTAAAACAGTTTCTTTGTCTACAGTTTCAATAGTAAAAGATGTTTTTTGACCATTAAAAAAATCTAATGCAATAGTAGCTTCATTAACTAATAAATCTGTAGCTAATACATTCATTCCTAATCCAATTGCAATTCTAGCAACTTCTTGCCCAATAGCATCAAAACCAAAAATACCAATTGTTTTACCTCTTAATTCTATTCCGCCTGCATAAGCTCTTTTTAAATCGTTAAAACGAGAATCTCCTTCTAATGGCATTTCTCTGTTTGAAGAATGTAAAAAACGAGCCATCCCAAATAAATGAGCAAACGTTAATTCGGCAACAGCAATAGCAACAGATTTGTTGGCACTAATAACTTGTAAACCATTATCAATAGCATAGTCAGCATCAATATTATCATCATTAATACTACCAGAACCAATTAACTTTAAACTAGGACAATCTTCTATTAATTCTTGTCTAATTTGTGTGTTGTTACCAACTAAAATAGCATCAATATTATGATCGTTTATATAGTTTTCTAGTTGATTTTGTGCAACATTTACATTTATTACCTCAAAACCTCTTTTTTCTAATGTTTCTTTAGCTTTATTAGAAATTCCTTCGTTTGCTAATACTTTCATTTGTTTATTTCAATATACGATCCCATAAAATAGTTTTCTACTTTATGGGAAAATAATTTTATTTTTGATTTTTTTCTAAGGCTTGCATAACATCTACAAGTGCCTGAACGCTTGATAAAGGTAATGCGTTGTACATACTAGCTCTATAGCCACCAACACTTCTATGTCCGTTAATACCGTTAATATTTGCATCTTTCCACATGGTATCAAAAGTTTCTTTTAAAGAATCATCTGTAAGTGTAAAAGTTGCATTCATAGTACTTCTATCTTCTTTAGCTACAATTCCTTTAAATAAAGGATTTCTATCTATTTCTGCATATAAAAGAGCTGCTTTTTGTTTGTTTACTTTTTCTATAAAAGGAATACCTCCAAGGTCTTTTAACCATTGTAAAGTTAACATAGATACGTAAATAGCAAAAACAGAAGGAGTGTTGTACATACTATCTTTATCAATATGCAATTGATAATTTAACATAGAAGGAATGTGTCTTTCTACTTTACCTAAAATTTCTTCTTTAATAATAACTAAAGTAGCTCCTGCAGGTCCCATGTTTTTTTGTGCACCAGCATAAATTAAGTCAAATTTTTCAAAATCTAATTGACGAGAAAAAATATCAGAACTCATATCACATATCAAAGGAACATCTGTTTCGGGAAACTCATGCATTTGAGAACCTGCAACAGTATTGTTACTAGTGCAATGAAAAAAATCTACATCTGTAGGTATGGTATAATCTTTTGGAATGTAAGAAAAACCTTTGTCTTTAGAAGAAGCAACTTCAATCATTTCTCCAAACTCTTTTGCTTCTTTAATAGCTTTATCTGCCCAAGTACCCGTATTTAAATAGGCAGCTTTTTTATTTAGTAAATTGTAAGCAACCATTAAAAATTGCATACTTGCTCCACCTTGTAAAAATAACGCTTTGTAACCTTTGTTTTCTAAGCCTAATAACTCTAAAGCTAAAGATCTTGCTTTTTCTATAACTTCTACAAAAGGCGCGCTTCTATGAGAAATTTCAATTAAAGATAAATTATCGTTATTAAAATTAATAATTGCTTCCGAAGCTTGTTTTAATACTTCTTCTGGTAAAATACAAGGACCAGCACTAAAATTATGTTTTTTCATTTTTTGATGATTGTTTTGTTTTGCAACAAATTTTAAGAATGATTTTTTATTTACTGTAAAAAAATCAAAAAGTTGTTTTTATATTTTTGATAAAAATTCTAGCGTGTTAACTCCGTCTGCGTAATCGTTTAATTTAGGAGCTTGCGTTTGTCCAAAATTAATTTCGTTTTCTATGAATCCGTTAGCAACAACACATTGAATTTTTTCTTTATCTTGATGTAATTTTATTTTTAAGTCTATTTCATTATCATAATATTCATAAAAAATGGTAGCAATAGGGGAGGCGTAACTTTCATCTTCCTTAATCATTAAAAAACCATTTTCTAATAAATCAAATTCACTCATTAAATACACTGCTTTATTATAATCGTAGTTATTAGCATATTTAGCATTATTTATAATTTCTTTTTTCTCGTACATTCCAGTAAAAAAAGCATCAAAATTATAATCTTTAGGAACATATAATTTAGAAACACTTCTACAACCTAATCCAAAGTAAGTAAAAACATCATTAGAAAGGTTTTTAAAATCTTCTTCGGTTTCTTTACCTGTAAGTATTGCTACAGAATTTCTGCTTTTTCTAATAATATTAGGTTTATTTTTAAAGTAATATTCAAAATAACGAGCCGTATTATCGCTACCTGTAGCAATAACAGCATCAAAACCTGCTAACTTTTGTTCTGTAAAATTTATTTTTCCTTTAAAACCCTCTTCTACATATTCTAAATATTTCGCTAAAAAAGGTAGTAAATGTTTATCGTTAGAAGATTGTTTTACCAAAATAGAATGCCCAGAAATTAACACACATAAAAAATCATGAAAGCCAACTAAAGGAATGTTACCAGCCATAACAACAGCAACCTTTTTTTGTGTTTTAGGCTCAGTATCAATAGTTTTAACAAAATTGGTTAAATTAGCTTCTGTTAAAGCTTTAGACCAGTTTTGCAGGCAATACAAAATATTATCTCTAGTAAACCAAGAGTTATTTTCTTGAGCTATTTTTATTTGATGCAAAAATCCATCAAAAAATATTTCATTATGTTCAATATTATCTGCTTTTTTTATCTTTTCAGTAGAAAACTGACTTAAAAAGGCTCCTAATTTTGCGAATGCAGTAATTCTATTTTTAATATTAATCATTTATTTTGGTTGTCTATAATTTTGGCTTTATTTTTGCAAACGCAAAGGTACAAAAACAGAAAAGAAAACTATGGCTATTATAATAACAGATGAATGTATAAATTGTGGGGCTTGCGAACCAGAGTGCCCAAATACAGCAATTTATGAAGGAGCAGACGATTGGAAATATTCTGATGGAACTGATTTAAGTGGAGATATAGTATTACCTGATGGTAAATCTGTAAATGCAGACGAAGATCAAGAACCTGTATCTGATGACCTATATTACATTGTGCCAGATAAATGTACAGAGTGTAAAGGTTTTCATGACGAGCCACAATGTGCGGCAGTATGTCCGGTAGATTGTTGTGTGCCAGATGACGATGTTGTAGAAACAGAAGAAGAGTTATTGGCAAAGCAAAGCTTTATGCACAAAGAATAAACTTAAATATTTTTTAAGATTATTTTTAACATTAATATTTTGATTTATTGAAATAAATTAGAATCTTTGCAAAGAAATAAAAAAAGACATGACATTTATTCAAATACATCATCATAATTTTTACAATTGCTCTCAAGCGATTTAAAAATGTATTGAATAAAAATCAAGATATTTATAAACCCGTTTGAGCAAATCAAACGGGTTTTTTCAATTTTAAAACACTATTTGCTCTAGCATAAAACAATCTAAAAATGAGTAACTTAAGAATAGCAGTACAGAAGTCTGGAAGATTAAATGAAGATTCTATGAGAATCTTAAAAGATATTGGAATTTCTATTGATAATGGAAAAGACCAGCTAAAAGCTGCAGCAAGAGATTTTCCGGTTGAAGTTTTTTATTTAAGAAACGGAGATATTCCTCAATATTTAAAAGATGGAGTAGTAGATGCTGCTATTATTGGAGAAAATGTGTTGATAGAAAAAGGAGACGATATACAATTTGTAGAGCGTTTAGGTTTTTCTAAATGTAAAGTTTCTATTGCAGTACCTAAAGATTCTACTGCAAATTCTTTAAAAGATTTATCTGGTAAAAGAATTGCTACATCGTATCCAGAAACGGTAAAAAAGTTTTTAAAAGAACAAAACATAGACGCACAATTGCACAAAATTAATGGTTCTGTAGAAATAGCACCTAATATTGGTTTGGCAGAAGGAATTTGTGATATTGTGTCTAGCGGAAGTACTTTATTTAAAAACGGTTTAAAAGAAATAGAAGTTTTATTAAAATCTGAAGCGGTTTTAGCGGTTTCGCCAAAATTAACTGCAGAAAGAAAGGCTATTTTAGAAAAAATTCAGTTTAGAATTCAATCTGTTTTAAAAGGAAGAGATTCTAAATACATTTTATTAAATGCGCCTAATGATAAATTAGATACTATTTTAAAATTATTACCAGGAATGAAAAGTCCTACTGTTTTGCCTTTGGCAGAAAAAGGGTGGAGCTCTGTACATACTGTAATTAACAAAAATCAATTTTGGGAAATTATAGACGAATTAAAAATAAACGGAGCAGAAGGAATTTTAGTTTGCCCGATAGAAAAAATGGTTTTATAGGATGAAAAGAATTATCAATCCATTACCACAAGATTGGAAACAAATTTTACAAAGACCAACAAAAACTGTTGATGATATAGAAAATACCGTTATTGAAATTTTTAATGACGTACAGAAAAATGGTGATGAAGCTGTAAATAAATACACAGCAAAGTTTGATGGTATTGTTTTAAAAGATAATTTGGTGAGTACTACAGAAATAGAAGAAGCAATTTCTTTGGTTTCTAACGATTTAAAAGATGCTATAAAAATAGCTAAAGAAAACATCACTAAATTTCATAAAGCACAAAAAACAGAGAAAGTTTTTTTAGAAACAGCTAATGGCGTTTCTTGTTGGCAAGAAAAAAGACCAATTCAAAAAGTAGGTTTATATATACCTGGTGGTACAGCACCTTTATTTTCTACGGTATTAATGTTGGCTTTACCTGCGCAAATAGCAGGTTGTAAAGAAATTGTATTATGTTCTCCGCCAAATAAAGAAGGCAAAATAGACCCTGCAATTTTATATACAGCAAACTTATGTGGTGTTACTAAAATTATAAAAGTAGGAGGTATACAAGCCATTGCTGGGTATACATTTGGTACAGAAGCAATACCACAAGTATATAAAATCTTTGGACCAGGAAACCAATACGTAACTGTAGCCAAACAATTAGCTACAAAATATGGTGTTGCTATAGACATGCCTGCAGGACCAAGTGAGTTGTTAGTAGTTGCAGATGATGCAGCTGATGCAAGTTATGTAGCTTCAGATTTGTTAAGTCAGGCAGAACATGGTGCAGATAGTCAGGTAATTTTGGTATCTACATCAAAACAGTTTATAGACAAAGTCTCAGAAGAAATACAAAAACAACTATTAGAATTACCAAGACAAGCTATTGCAGAAAAAGCAATTGCTAATTCTAAATCTATTTTTGTAGAAAATGATGAGATTGCATTAGATTTAATTAATGAATATGGTCCAGAACATTTTATTGTTGCCACTAACAACAATAGTTATTATGTAAATAATATAGAAAATGCGGGTTCTGTTTTTATAGGAAACTATACACCAGAAAGCGCAGGAGATTATGCTTCTGGTACCAACCATACATTACCAACAAATGGTTTTTCTAAAGCATATTCTGGTGTAAATTTAGATAGCTTTACAAAAAGTATTACTTTTCAGGAAATATCTAAAGAAGGAATTAAAAATATTGGTTCGGCAATAGAATTAATGGCAGAAGCAGAAGGATTACAAGCGCATAAAAACGCAGTTAGTATCCGTTTAAAAGATTTAAAATAATAAAAAAAACTTAGATTATCTAGGTTTATTGAATATGGAAAGTTTCAATATAAATAGTTTAGTAAGAGAAAACATAAAGTCGTTAAAGCCTTATTCGTCTGCAAGAGATGAATATAAGGATACACAAATACATGAAATGATTTTCTTAGACGCAAACGAAAATCCGTTTAATAACGGTGTAAATCGTTACCCAGATCCGCAACAAAATAACGTAAAAGATATTTTGTCTGAGATTAAAAACATCAACAAAAAAAATATTTTATTGGGTAATGGTAGTGATGAAGTTTTAGATTTAATTTTTAGAGCTTTTTGCGAACCAAACAAAGACAATATTATTACTTTACCACCAACATATGGTATGTATGGTGTTTTGGCAAATATTAATGCAATAGAAAACAAAGAAGTTCTGTTAAATAAAGATTTTCAGCCAAAAGTAGCAGATATTTTGGCTGTGGCAAACGCTAATAGTAAGCTGTTGTTTTTATGTTCTCCAAACAATCCATCAGGAAACAGCTTTACTGTAAAAGCAGTAGAAGAGTTACTTACTAAATTTAAAGGTTTAGTAATTTTAGATGAAGCTTATATAGATTTTTCTGAACACAAAAGCTGGTTAGAAAAATTAGAAAAATATCCTAATTTAATCATCACTCAAACATTGTCTAAAGCCTACGGAATGGCTGGTATTAGATTGGGTGTTTGTTATGCTTCATCAGAAATAATTCAAATTTTAAATAAGATAAAACCACCTTATAACGTAAACGAGTTAACGCAGTTAAAGGCAATTGATAGGTTACAAAGAATTGATGAAGTTACTAATGAGATAAACCAGTTAGTAGAAGAAAGAAAAAGGTTAAAAAAAGAATTAGAATCTATTAATTACATAGCACATATTTATCCTTCTGATGCTAACTTTTTATTGTTAAAGGTAGATGATGCAACAAAACGTTACAACCAATTAATAGAATATGGAGTTGTAATTAGAAATAGAACAACCCAACCATTATGTACAAATTGTTTGCGTATTAGTGTGGGAATAAGTGAAGAAAATCAGAAATTAATGAGAGCTTTAAAGGCGATACAGTAAACGCTTTTAAGGTTAACAAGAATTAGATATTAAAAAGATGAGCAAAAAAGTGTTATTTATAGATAGAGACGGAACGTTAGTTTTAGAACCGCCTGTAGATTATCAATTAGATAGTTTAGAAAAATTAGAATACTACCCAAAAGTATTTCAATACATGGCAAAAATAGCCAAAGAATTAGAATACGAATTGGTAATGGTTACTAATCAAGATGGTTTGGGTACAACCTCTTTTCCTGAAGATACTTTTTGGCCTGCTCAAAATAAAATAATAGATGCCTTTGCTAAAGAAGGCGTTGTTTTTTCTGAAGTTTTTATAGACAAAACTTTTCCGCATGAAAATGCAGAAACACGTAAACCAAGAACAGGTTTATTAACTCAATATTTTTCTGAAGATTATGATTTAGAAAATTCTTTTGTTTTAGGTGATAGAATTACAGACATGGAATTGGCTAAGAACTTAGGAGCAAAAGGAATTTATTTGTCTGAAAATCCTGAGTTAGGTGCAGATGAAATAGAAAGTTCTCAGCAAGAAATTATAGACTGTATTGCTTTAACAAGTACAGATTGGGCTAAAATTTATGAGTTTTTAAAATTAGAAGATAGAGTTGCAGAAATCACCAGAAACACCAACGAAACCAAAATTTACATCAAATTAAATTTAGACGGTTCTGGTAAAAATGATATTTCTACAGGTTTGTCTTTTTTCGACCATATGTTAGATCAAATTGGTCGTCATGGTGCTATGGATTTAACCATTAAAGTAGATGGAGATTTAGAGGTAGATGAGCATCATACAATAGAAGATACCATGATTGCTTTTGGAGAATTGTTTAATAAAGCTTTAGGTAATAAATTAGGGATAGAAAGATATGGTTTTTGTTTACCAATGGATGATTGCTTAGCTCAGGTAGCTGTAGATTTTGGTGGTAGAAACTGGTTAGAATGGGATGCTGATTTTAAAAGAGAAAAAATAGGAGATATGCCAACAGAAATGTTTTATCATCTTTTTAAATCGTTTACAGACGGAGCAAAATGTAATTTAAACATTAAAGCAGAGGGCACAAATGAGCATCATAAAATAGAAGGCATATTTAAAGCTTTTGCCAAAGCAATGAAAATGGCAGTAAAAAGAGATGCTAATAAAATGTTTTTACCGTCTACTAAAGGAATGTTATAATTTAACACCTTTAAAAAGGTAAAACAGAAAAGCAAAAAAATGAAATTAGTAATTATAGATTACGGAGCTGGTAATATTAAAAGTATTCAGTTTGCCTTTAAAAGGTTAGGCGTAGAGGCTGTTTTATCTAATAATATAGATGAAATAAAAGCAGCAGATAAAGTGATTTTTCCTGGAGTAGGAGAGGCAAGTTCTGCAATGAAAATGTTGCAAGAAAGTGGTTTAGATGCTGTAATACCTAACTTAAAGCAACCTGTACTAGGTATTTGTTTAGGTATGCAATTAATGTGTAACTCTACAGAAGAAGGTAACACAAAAGGATTGGGTATTTTTAATGTAGACATTAAACGATTTTCAAATTCTGTAAAGGTTCCGCAAATGGGTTGGAACGTAATTACAGATTTAAAATCTGAATTATTTAACGGAATATCCGAAAACGAATATATGTATTTAGTACACAGTTTTTATGCAGAAAATTGTGAAGAAGCTATTGCAACTACAGATTACGATGTAAAATATGCATCGGCACTACAAAAAAACAACTTTTATGGCACGCAATTTCACCCAGAAAAAAGTGGTGTTGTAGGAGAACAAATATTAAAAAATTTTTTAAACATAAAATAATCAAACAAATGGCAAGAAAATTAATTAGTTCAGGTTCAGACTTCGAAAATGAAATGGGATACTCAAGAGCAGTAGTGCAAGGAGATTGGGTATTTGTATCTGGTACAACTGGTTATAATTATGAAACAATGACTATAGAAGATGATATTGCTAGTCAAACAGAGCAATGTTTTAAAAATATTAAAGCAGTTTTAGAGCAAGCAGGATCTAGTTTAGCTAATATTGTTAGAGTAACATATATATTACCAGACGCTTCTGAGTTTAATGCAACATTACCTGTATTAAAAAAATATATGGGAGATGTTAAACCTGCAGCAACAATGTTTTCGGCAGCTTTGGCAGATAAAAAAATGAAAATTGAGATTCAAGTTACTGCTTTAAATAGTTAGTATTTAAATAAATACTTATGAGAATTATACCAGCCATAGACATCATAGAAGGTAAATGTGTTCGTCTTACAAAAGGAGATTACAATACAAAAAAGATTTATAACGAAAATCCTTTAGAAGTTGCCAAAGAGTTTGAGGCGGCAGGTATAGAGTATTTACACGTAGTAGATTTAGATGGTGCTAAAGCAAGTAAAATAATTAATTATAAAGTATTAGAACAAATAGCTTCTAATACTAATTTAAAAATTGATTTTGGAGGTGGTTTAAAATCTGATAAAGATTTAGAAATAGCCTTTAATTCTGGAGCAAACCAAATAACAGGTGGTAGTATTGCTGTTAAAAATAGTAGTGTTTTTAATAGTTGGATTACTAAATTTGGTGCAGAAAAAATAATTTTAGGTGCCGATTTTTATCCTGATAAAACAGGTGGAAAAATAGCTACAAATGGTTGGCAAGAAGAAAGTTCTTTAGAGTTATTACCTTTTATAGATGGATATCATAAAAAAGGAATATCATATGTAATATGTACAGATATTTCTAAAGATGGTATGCTACAAGGACCAAGTTTTAATGTGTATAAAGACATTTTAACAGAAGTAAAAAATGTAAAGTTAATTGCTTCTGGAGGTATTTCTACTTTTGATGAATTGCCTAAATTAAAAGAAATTGGTTGTGAAGGTGTTATTATTGGTAAAGCTATTTATGAAAATAAAATAAGTTTAAAGCAATTAGAAAACTTTATAATCAATAAGTAGTAGTTTAAATAATTTTTACGCTCATAATTTTAAGAAATTTAGAACAATGCTAACAAAAAGAATAATACCTTGTTTAGATATTAAAAACGGAAGAACTGTAAAAGGCGTTAATTTCGTTAATTTAATAGATGCAGGAGATCCTGTAGTACTTGCAAAACAGTATGCAGAATTAGGTGCAGATGAACTTGTTTTCTTAGATATTTCTGCAACGTTAGAAGGTAGAAAAACAATGCGAGAAATGGTATTAAAAGTTGCAGAACAGGTAAATATACCGTTTACTGTTGGCGGAGGAATATCATCTATAGCAGATGTAGATGCACTTTTAAAATGTGGTGCAGATAAAGTTTCTGTAAACTCATCGGCAGTAAAAAGACCAGAACTTGTAAACGAGTTGGCAGACAAATTTGGAAGCCAATGTGTAGTAGTAGCTATAGATGCTAAACAAGTAGCAGGAGAATGGTTGGTGCATTTAGCAGGTGGTACTATTGCTACAGAATTAAATTTATTTGATTGGGCTAAAGAAGTAGAAAAAAGAGGTGCAGGAGAAATTTTATTTACATCTATGAATAATGATGGAACAAAGGCAGGTTTTGCTAATGAAGCTTTAGCTAAGTTATCATCAGAATTAAATATACCAATTATTGCGTCTGGTGGGGCAGGTACTGTTCAGCACTTTGTAGATACCTTTGAAAAAGGAAAATCTGATGCAGCACTAGCAGCAAGCGTATTTCATTTTGGAGAAATTCTTATTAAAGATTTAAAAAAAGAATTACAGAATAACAATATTTCTGTTAGACTTTAAGTCGTTCAGATTGTCATTTCTACCTCGTGTAGGAAGCGTATAAATAGAAGAAATAATACATAATAGATTCCTGCTTGTACAGGAATGACAAACTATAATAATGAAAATAGATTTTACTAAGAATAGCGATGGTTTAGTACCAGCAGTTGTACAAGATGCCACAACAAAAAATGTATTAATGTTGGGCTACATGAACGAAGAAGCTTTTAATAAAACACAAGAAACAAAATTAGTTACTTTTTTCTCTAGAACTAAAAATAGGTTATGGACAAAAGGTGAAGAAAGTGGTAATGTGTTAAATTTAGTTGATATTAAGCTAGATTGTGATAATGATACATTGTTAGTTTTTGTAAATCCAAAAGGCCCTACTTGTCATACAGGTACAGATACTTGTTGGAGTGAAGAAAATAATCCTAATTACGGCTTCTTTTCTACATTAGAATCTGTTATTGCAGAAAGAGTAGCTAACAAGGATACTAAAAAATCGTATGTTGCTAGTTTGTTTTCTAAAGGAATTAATAAAGTAGCTCAGAAAGTAGGAGAAGAGGCAGTAGAAACTGTTATAGAAGCTATGGATAATAACGATGAGTTATTTTTATATGAATCTGCAGATTTATTGTTTCATTACTTAATGTTATTGCAAGCCAAAGGTTTTACCTTAAAGGATATTGAAAACGAACTTATAGGAAGACATAAATAATAAAACAAAGTTATTTTAAGTAAAAGGTTCAAATAAATTATTATTTGAACCTTTTTTTTTAAGAATGATATTTTTATTTATTAATAAGACTCAGTGTAACTTTATATACATTTTCTGTTTAGTCCATAAGAAAACCTATTGTATTTTTTGCACGTATTATATGATTTGTTTTAATTAGAACGATTTATTTTGTAATATTATATAATGATAAACCCACTGTACATATAGGTAATGTTTACTTTAATGTTATTAATATTTCTATAGTAGATAAATTTATTGATGTACTGAATTAAAGTTAGCGCAGTAATTTTACTTAGAATTCTAGTTTTAAAACCGTTAAAAGATTTAGAATAATTTCATCTAATCATAAATTGGTCACTTAATTGAGAAAAAACTGTTTCAACTCTCTTTCTCGATTTTCTAAAAACAAAGGGGTGTTTTCTGTAGTTCTTTTTATTCTTTCTCGTAGGAGTTTCTAATTTAATATTATATTACAAACAAATCTGATTGACCTTCAGAAGATAAGTAACCTTTATCTGCTAACCGAACACAATTAGATAGTTGATGTTTAATATCTTTTAAGTAATGAATATCGTGTACTGATGCTTTAGAAGTGTCAAAACTTGAAATAATTCCATTCATAGAACATACTGTATTTAGTTTATAACCATATACCTACATGATTGACTGATACAATAGCCTTTATCTGGGCTAGTTTGAAAATCAGATTTACAGATGGTATTTCTTGATGCTCTTGGTAATTTACATATTTCAAGTAGCATACTATCAATAATAAAACAATCTTCAAATTCAAAAAAAACTTGCACTTAATTTTTGATGAACCTCTTCTTGAAATTCAAATAATTTACGTTTTCTTCTATTGTAAACAGAACGTTCAATATTAGTCTTTAAACTTATAGGTAAACTCTAAATAATTGACATTTTATATCAAGCATCATATATTCAGAAGTTAAATTTATGGCTATTAATTCTTTGTCAGATAATTTAGACTTTCTATCTTGTAATAGATAATTAGATTTTACTCCTAATTTATTTAATATTTCAAGTATTTTATCGTGATTTTTTTGAAAGTTGTGCATATTATTGAAAGTGTGAAAACTATCATTTTTACAGTTAGTACAATTTTTTCTAAAAGTACAACAGATTATGATAAATAAAAAAAGGAAGCAATATTGCCTGCTTTTCTTATTTATCATATTTTAGCGACATGAAAATAATTATAATTAACGGACCTAATTTAAACCTTTTGGGTAAGCGAGAACCTGAAATTTATGGATCAAAGACTTTTGAAGACTTTTTTAAAGAATTAAAAGAGATTTACAAAGATGTAGACTTACATTATTTTCAGTCTAATCATGAAGGAGAGCTTTTAGATAAAATACATGAAATTGGTTTTAATTATGACGGTATTATCTTAAATGCCGCAGCTTACACACATACCTCTGTAGCTATTGCAGA
>CALHCK010000171.1 GCA_937936695.1 uncultured Polaribacter sp. | reverse complement strand
GGTGTTTACGCTAGTGTTTTAGGACCTCAACTAGAAACTAGAGCTGAATATAGAATGTTACAAATATTAGAAACTGATGCTGTAGGAATGAGTACCGTACCAGAGGTTATTGTTGCCAAACAATTAAATTTACCTTGCGCTGCCATTTCTGTTTTAACAGACGAATGTGACCCTAAAAATTTACAACCAGTTGATATTGCTGAAATTATTGCTATTGCTGGAGAAGCTGAACCTAAAATGATTACTCTTTTTAAAGAAGTTATTAAAGTAATTTAATAGTTATACGTAATTTAAATATACGTTTTCATGAAAAAATTTGATTAATTGGCGGTATAGGTCCTGAATCAACAATTGAATATTATCAGCAAATCATAACTAAATTTAAAGAACTAACAGGTTCTTATTCATATCCTGAGTTTTTAATTCAGAGTGTTGATATGAATAAAATTATAGAATACATTTCTAATCAAGATGAAAATTCATTGATAGATTTTCTTGTAGATAGAATTAGTATTATTGAAAATGCAAATGTTGATTTTGGAGCTATTGCTTCTAATACACCTCATATAGTTTTTAACAGCTTATCTAAAAAAGTAAGTATTCCTTTGTTAAGTATCGTTGAAGAAACTTGTAAAGTGGCTAAATCTAAAGAATTTAAAACAATTGGTTTACTGGGTACAGTTTCTACAATGACTAACGGATTTTATCAAAAAAAAGCGAAAGAATACGGTATAAAAATAGTAACTCCTACAGATATTCAAATGGATTATATTCATGAAAAGTACATTAATGAACTTTTATTTAGAAATATCAAACAAGAAACTAAAAATAAATTAATTAGTATTGTTAACGAACTGTCCGAAAAGTATTCTATTAAAGGTTTAATTTTAGGAGGAACAGAATTACCCCTAATTCTTAATCAAGACGATTTTAAAAATATAGAGATTTTAGACACAACCAAAATACACGTCAATTCTATTGTAAAAATGATGATTGATCAATAAAAAACAGAAACAACATTTATTATAATTGCTACGGCCATTAATGTTTAATCAAAAATTATTTAACTAAACGTTAATTTAAGAAATTAATACCACCCACAAAACTGATTACTACTTATTTCTTCCTTTTTCATTTGGGTATAAATCAGGTAAATTATCACTCTGAAAAAAAGCTTTTGTATCAATATTCATAGCAGTAACCTTACCTTTAAAAGCTGCACCAGTATCTACATTCCAAATATTAATTGCATTTACAGGTGTCGATTTTCCATAGTTAGTTGTAGGTGTATGCCCAATAAAAATTTCTTTGTAATGTTTTAATCTTTTTGGGTACAAATTATGCTCTAATCCTATTGTTTTGTCCATGGCTAAAGCCATTTCCCACAAAGTTCTATCTGTACAAAATTTATGTGTGTAAGTTTCTTTTTCTACCCCATGCATAGACGTAAAACCTGCATGTAAAAACAACCTGTTAGCATCATCTAAATAATACATTTTTAAATTATTAAAAAAATGAAGATGTTGTTGTTTTTCTTTATCAGAAAGTCCCTCGTAACTCTCCATTGTTTCTTTTCCTCCATGCATAAACCAAGAAGGATTTACATCATTACTATCTTTTAACCAATTTTCGCACCAAACATCATGATTTCCTTTGATAAATATACAATGAATTTTTTCTGATAATTCTATTAAAAAAGCAATTACTTGGGCAGATTCACTCCAACCATCTACATAATCTCCCATAAAAATAAGAGTATCTTCTTCTTTAATCTCAAGTTTATTTAATACCTGAATTAAAGCTTTTAAGCCTCCGTGAATATCTCCAATAACAAAAGTTCTCATGTTTTTAATTTCTTTAAGAGCAAAACTAAACTTTTCTGTAAAAGAAAAAGAAATATCGTATTAAATTTAGATTAAAAATACTGCCCTAGTCCAAAAACAAAACCTCCTCTAGATTGATTTCTTTCATCTAAAACTCTAAAACCATAATCTATTCTAAAAGTAGCATTGTATATTTTTTTGCTCATAAATCGTAAACCAATACCAGAATAGGCTCTAACTTTTTCTCTTTTTAAAAAGTCTGTTAACTCCCCTCCCGGATCTCGCCAAGAACCAATATCTACAAATACATTGGTTTCTATAGCCAACCATTTTTTATCGTAAATAGTATGTTGATATTCAGAATTTAACACCGCAACACCAGTACCTCTATCTACTAAAATACCTACTCCTCTAATATTAACGTTATTATCTAAAGAAAAAGGAGCAAAAGGAGAATTCTCATTAGAAGATAAACCTAAACGAAGTCTGTTTGCCCAATCTCCTTTTTTCTTGATTCTTTTGTAGTAGAAAAAATCATTCCAAACAATAAAAAAATCTTTTTGAAATTCATTATTAGAGGTTACAAACTGTGCATATAATTTACTTTTAAAACCACTGATGTACTGATAAAAATATTTTAAATTATTATAGTTGTACACAAATTTAAATAATACTTTATCTAACTCTAAATTTAAAGGAACTGTAGGATCTGTATCTCCTGAGATATATTCGTATTTTTCTGTAAATACATTTACTCCAAAGTTAATTTCGTTTTTTAAATTTATTTGATGAAGCCCCAATGCTTCAAAAGAGACATTATTATATAGATAGTTAGCAGACAAATTCCCAAAAAATATAGGCTCTTTACTTTTCCAGTTTTGTACAGTTAATGCAGCCCCCCACTTTTCTGAAAATAAATTAGGTGCTTTAAAATTAAAACCATAGGAATCAAAACCATTGTTTTGGTAAAATCCACCAAAAACAATATTTCTTCCTAAAAAATTATAATCATACAAACCTACTTTATAAGCAAATTGCTCGTTAGTAGTTGTCCAAAAATTTACATCAGGTAACAACGTATGATTCTCTTCAATATAAAAAACAACATTATATTTCTCTTTTTCAATTGCTTTTACCTTGTAGTATGCATGACTAACTGCAGGCATTCTTTTTAAAAGAACAATATCATCTTCTATAAGGCTATAATCTAAAGTCTGTCCTGTTTTTGTATGTAATATACTTCTTAAAAAAGACTCCTTTAATTTTTTAATCCCCTTTAACTCTATATTATTAACTATTTTTGTTTGAGAAAAAGTACTAAATATGGTAAAAAAAAGAATTACTAGAATACCCCTATATTTCATTATTGAGCTTTAAATGTTCTTTCTATTAATAAATTTGCCCAATTATCTGTACTTAAACCTGCTATAAAAATTTTATACTGATCATCAAAAATTAAAGCAGGTGGTTTTACTGTGTGTATTTTAGATGTTATAGTAGCTTCGTTATAGTAAGTAAACGATTTTTGCTCTGTAAAAACACCTGTTATAAATGTATTAGATTGATCTGAAAGTACTTTTAAATATTGACTGTTTTCATTTATTTTACCATCTGCCCAAGTAAATACAGGTCTTAACGTTTGTGGATAACTTATTGCTACTCCATCATCTCTTAAAATCCATTCTGTAGGTTTGCTTTCAATTTTAATTTTCACGGGTTTAGATTGATACAAAACTCCTTCTATTACATAAGTAACAATAGACCATGATTCTCTTTTACTGCCTGCTCTTAAATATCTTCTAAATCTCCCTCCAAAAACGGCTTCGTCAGTTAAATTTTGTCTTCTATAATTTTCAAAATTATTCTCATCTACATTAATCGCGTCTGTTTCATAATATCTTAAATCAGAAGCACCTGCTAGTGGTAAGTAATAAAGGTAAGTTAACTCAGGATTTTCTACATTTGCACTAGCACCAAACGCAAAAGCTTCTTTTTTTTCTTTTGACGCGTTTTCGTTTAAATAACGCTGTAAATTGCCAGGTATAAAATTTCTTTCATCCACTATATTTATCCAATTATCTTCGCTAACCCCTAACATTGTAAAAAGGTATTCTTTTTCCTCTTCTAAACTCTCAGGTACTGTACCTTCATTAATGTCTAAAATTACATTAGAAGTATCATTATACTGGTAAAAAGTTTCTTCTGTATAAGTTCCTGATATAAAACTATTTTCTTCTATTTCTGTAAAGGCTTGAAAATAAATAACGCTGTCGTCTATTTTTAAATCTTTCCAATTAAAATTTGGCTCAGTAACAGTTTTGTAATTAATGGCAGTTTCTTTTGTCCACTGTGTTGGATTTGTTTTATTTTTTAAACGAATAGGATTAGAAGTAACCAATTGATCATTTAAAAGATAGGTAACCAAACACCAACTTTCTGCTTCTCCTGTTCTAGAAAAACGTTTTAACTTACCTCCAAAAACAGACTCACTAGATAAGTTTCTTCTTCTAAATTTAGAAAGATCAGTAATGTCTACATTTAAACTATCCGCTTCGTAGTACCTTACATCTTCTGCTTCTTTAGGTGGAAAATAATAAATGTACACCAAATCTGTATTTTCATCAGCGTTTCCTGCACAAGCAATAACATCTGTGTTCGTATTTAAAGTATTAACTTCTAAATACTCCTCTAAATTTCTAGGCACAGTAATATCGTTATCACTTGTACATGAAATTACAATTGATAAAACAATAACTATTTGTAGAAATCTTTTTGTAAACATTGACGATTTTATTTTAAAATTCAGGCTAACTACACAAAAATATATGATAATACGGATACTACCTTAATTTTAACATATTTTATTTAGCCTGGTATAAATTTTTTATTATTTCTTCGGCAGGCTTATTTTGTGGTGTAAACATTGTATTATTTACTCCGCCAGAATTAGGATGATTGTAAAACCATTTCCATAAAAAACCACCTGCAAACCAATCTTCTCTCCAAAACTGATTATGTATTGCTTTTAAACCATTTACCTGAGCTTGTAAATTTACTTTGCCTGTTGTATTAAAGTTCCAAGGTTTTTTGGCATTAAAGTCAATACTTCTGTAACCAAACTCTGTAAATAAAACTTCTTTTTTATGTTGATGATAAACTTTTTCTATTTCTTTTTTATGAGGTTGCCAACCTCTAATTAAATCTTTTATAGTGGGTGTTTTTTTATCACTCAACGGAAAATAAGCATCTATACCAATATAATCAAGAGATTTCCAAAAAGGAACTCTTTTAAATTCGTCCCAATTGGCTGCGTATGTTAACTTACCACTGTATATTTTTTTTATCTTTTTTATTAATTGTTGCCAATATCTTGGTCTTTGCAAAACAAATTTTTCTAATTCTGTACCAATACAAAAAATAGTTGCATTTAATTCTTCTGCTGTTTGCGCATATTCTAAAATAAATTTGGTGTATGAATCTTCTAATATTCTCCATTCATCTTCAGAATTCATTTCTATATTACCAGTATAAGCTCCTTGCCAAACCCAAATTTGTGGCTTTACCATAATATTTAAATGTTCTTTTTTAAAGACACTTGCATATTGTTGTAGTCCTTTTTTGGTTTCTCCAAACCATTGGTGTTGTGTATTGTAATTTATTTTAGGAGACGATAGGTTTCTAATAAAACCAAAAGGCATCAAAGCAATATAATTGCCTTGTGCCTTTTTTATAGGTAGTATGTGTTTTGTATTAATAGGTTCTCTAGAAGCTACAAAACTTATTCCGTTTATTTTTTTTGTTTGACTATTACATGCTATTTGAAAAAATAACAATACTAATACTAGGAGTTTATTTTTTTTCATAAATCTCCATAAAAATAAAACTTTTTCCTAGAATAAAGCTCTTAAACCGATGTTAAAACTTTCTCCCAAACCTGTTGCGTTTCCTCTAACAAATTTACTGTATAAAGCCTCTAAGTTTAAAACTTTGGTTAATTGATATTTACCCCCAAAACCCAAAGATGTAAAATCTTGTTTAAAGTCTCCAAAACGTTGAGTGTGTTGTACAAAACCTAAAATTGTAGATTTATCACTTGGAAAATAACTCATAAAAACCCCAGGAGATAAAACAAAAGTATTGTTTGCAAAACTCCCTTCAATTCTATTTCCATTACTATCTTCAACTGACTTATCTCCAAAATGATATTCTGTATTTAACTCTGTAAATAATTGCCAATTTCCGCTAGGTAATGTATAATCATAAAAAAACCTATTTTGAAATGTAAATCCGTTTTGATCTAAGAAAACAGGTGAATTAACAGTATTGATAACAGGGTTACCATTTGCGTCAAGTACTGGTTCACCATCAGGTCCTATTTGTATTTCTTTAAGCCCTTTATCTGTTTCTTGATCAATTAAAGGAATATGAAAAGCACTTTGGATAGAAAAATTACCTACACCGTCAATAGGTTGCCATTTCAAAGCAGGCGCAATAGAAGTTAAACCATCTCTAGAGCTAACATCGTCACTAAAATTAAAAACAGAAGTAGCTTTTTTACCATTAATAGCATTAGATCTAGACTCTAATATAACCCCCACATTTAACCTGTTATTATCAGAAATCCCTGTAAAAATTTCTAAGGTAGAGGTAAAAAAAGTCTCTCTAGGTTTCGTTCTTTTAGTTTCATTTTCCCCAAATAAATCCTCAGTTTCTGTATACAAATTATTAAAAAACTTAATATCCCATTGTCCTTTATTTAATAATTTAGAAGGAGTAAACGTTTGAATATTACTTTGTGCATGCCCTTTAAAACCGAATAATAATGCTGCGGCTATTGTTATTTTTAAAATTGATTTTTTCATTTTTTAGTTTTTTAATTTATGTTTTTTTTAACTTTTTTATGATTTAATTACAACCTAAGTCTGTGCTTTTTTAAAGTACTTACAAAGTTTTTAATTTTTAATTATTTAAAACAAATCTAAATTACATCAAAGTTTTAAGTTCTTATATTTATAGTCGACATAACTTGCATAATCAATAAACTAATGGAACACATCGTAATAATTGGTAACGGAATCTCAGGCGTTACAGCTGCACGACATATTAGAAAAAATTCTGATAAGAAGATAACAATAGTATCTGCAGAAACAAAGTATTTTTTCTCTAGAACTGCTCTCATGTATATATATATGGGACATATGAAATTTGAAAACACACAACCTTATGAAGATTGGTTTTGGACAAAAAACAAAATTGAACTTAAAGAAGGTTTGGTTAATCATATAAATACAGAAGAGAAAACTTTAGAGTTTTCTAATGGAGAGCATCTTGCATATGATAAACTAATACTTGCTACAGGTTCTAAACCTAATAAATTTGGTTGGCCAGGGCAAGATTTAGATGGAGTTATGGGCATGTATCATAAACAAGATTTAGAAAAACTAGAAAAATATGCCCCAGATAACAAAACCTGTAAAGGAGCTGTAATTGTTGGTGGAGGATTAATAGGTATAGAATTAGCAGAAATGTTAAGAAGTAGAAAAATTCCTGTTACTTTTTTGGTGAGAGAAGAAAGCTTTTGGAACGGTGTTTTACCAGACCAAGAATCTGAGATGATAAACGAGCATATAAAAGACCATCATATAGACCTTAGATTAGGTAAGAATCTAAGAGAAATAAAAGCCGATGAAAATGGTAAAGTAAAATCTATTATTATTGATGAAACCGGTGAAGAAATTTTTTGTGATGTAGTAGGTTTAACTGCTGGAGTTGCTCCAAATATCGATTTTATAAAAAACAGCAATATAGAAACCAAACGTGGTATTTTAGTGAATCGTTTTTTAGAAACTAATGTAGAAGGTGTTTATGCAATTGGAGATTGTGCAGAACAACATGAAGCTATAGGTCAGCGTAGAAATATAGAAGCAGTTTGGTATACCGGTAGAATGATGGGGGAAACACTTGCCCAAACTATATGCGGTAATAAAACGGCTTATAAACCTGGGCATTGGTTTAATTCTGCTAAATTTTTAGATATAGAATATCAAACTTACGGTTGGGTATTTAGTAACAGAGGTAAAAAAGAAAACCACGAATATTTTCAATGGAGACATCCTAAAGATTATAAATGTATTACTATTTCTTTTGATAAAGATTCTCATCTATTTTTAGGTATTAATACTTTTGGTATTAGAATGAGACACGAAATTTTTGACAAATGGTTAACAGAACAAAAATCTGTAGAACATGTTTTAGAATATTTAGCCGATGCCAATTTTGACCCTGAGTTTTACAAGTTACATGAAGCTGAAATTGTTTCTAAATTCAATCAAGAAAATAATACAAGCATACCGTTAAGAAAAAAAAGTTGGAAACGAATCTTTAGCAAAGCATAAAATAAATGAAAGCAATAAAAACCCTTGGTCTAATTATCTTTTTAATAGGATTGGCCATTTTTACAGGAACAATATTTACAGGTTCTTTTAGTTTAACGCAACCTGAGTTAGATACTTATATAAAAGAAAAAGGATATAAGAGTGAAATTATAAAAGAAGAATTACAAAAAGCAGTTGTTACTAACGAGTCTTTAAACATTTTCGAGTTTTCTAGTCGTGTTAGAAACGCTTTTGAAACCTCTAATAATTATTATGACAATTTAATTGCAAAATACGAAGCAGAAAAAAATTGGGATAAAAAAGGAGAACAATATCAATATAAAATCTTCGGAAAATCTCATACATTAAGCTACAATTTAGCAAAAAAGGCAGGTAAAGGTTTTACTAGAGACAGCTCTGGCTTAGCATGGTTTTTAACCTTTGGTTTAGGTATTATTGGTGCACTAATGTTTATAATACCTAACTTGGTTCTTTTAGGGAAACCTGGTATTAAAAACGATGGTATTTACTTAGATTCTGCAACAAGCAGAGGTGCTATTGCTTGGTTAGTTTTAGTATACTTAGTATCTTTTTACCTTGTACTTTACTTTATGCCAGATTATGTGGTAAACTGGACTTATATTTTAGACCCTATAAGTAACTTTTTAAGCGGTGGTAATGCAAGCCAATGGTTTGTTTACGGTTTCTTATACTGTACTATTATGTTAGTAATGGGTGCAAGAATGTACATTAAATATAGACACAACAAATATCAAATTGTAAGAACTACTTCTGTTTTATTTTTTCAAATTGTTTTTGCTTTCTTAATTCCAGAAATTATGACAAGCTTAAA
>CALHCK010000170.1 GCA_937936695.1 uncultured Polaribacter sp. | reverse complement strand
CATCAACTAAATGATATTGATAAAGCACTAATTTTTTTGTATTTAGAAGATAAACCTTATAAAGAAATTTCTGAAACACTAGGTATTAGCTCTGTAAATGCTAGAGTAAAAATGAATAGAGCTAAAGAAAAGTTAAAAAATATATTGAAGCCATAAATACATGGATGCATTAGAAAAATATAAACAATCTTGGAGTCATCAGTCAGAAGAAAAAAACAAATTTTCTACTGAGCAGATTTACAATTTTACCCATAAAAAATCTTCTTCTGTTGTAAAATGGATTTTTATTATTGGTATTTTAGAGTTTGTTTTTTGGGGAGGTATTACATTTATGTTACCAGATAGTGTTTACAAAATGTATGAAGTTTTAGAAATGACAACGTTTTTTTACGTATCGTCTGTAATACACTATTTAGTACTTTTAACATTTATATACCTATTTTACAAAAACTATAAACAAATTAGTGTATTAGAAAACACTAAAAAACTAATTAAAAGTATTTTAAAGGTTAGAAAAACTGTAAAATATTATGTAATATATAATTTATTAGGCTTTATTTTTGGAGGGATAACTATTAATTTCTTTATGTTTTCAGATACAGATAAACTCCAGAAAGCTATTAATATTCAAAATTCACATTTAAATATTGACAAGGTAGTTATATATATGATGATTGGGCAACTTATTGTAATTTCTGTTTTTACACTGTTGTTATGGCTTTTCTACAAACTTGCCTATGGTATTTTATTAAAAAAATTAAATAAAAATTATGCTGAATTGATTAAATTAGACGGACATATCTAATTTTAAATCATGAAAAAATTATTATTCTTAACCGCTTTACTATTCTCTTTTAATGCCATTGCTCAACAAAAAAGTAGTTTTTGGGAAAACGTACGTTACGGTGGAGGTTTCTCTGCTAATTTTGGAAATCAAACAACAATAAACATTTCTCCGAGTGCAGTTTACGACTTTAAAAAAGGGTTTTCTTTAGGCGCTGGATTAAATTACTCGTACACAGAAATAGGAACTCTTACTACAAATGTATATGGTACTAGCCTTATATCTTTGTATCAAACAAATTTAGGTTTTCTTTTATCAGGAGAATTTGACTACAATTTTGCGAATCAAAAAAGCCATTTAGGAGCCATTACGACAAATTTTCCTGCCTTACATTTAGGTATTGCATACAATCAAGGACGTTTTGCTTTTGGTGTTAGATATGATGTTTTGTATAACGAAAATAAAACTGTATTTGCATCGCCTTTTTCACCGATTGTACGTTTTTACTTTTAATACTGATAATTAATGAAACAAATCATATTAATTCTTTTGAGTGTTTTTTTGTTTTCATGTACCAAAACCATCAAAAAAAACAAATATTCTGTATTACATAAAAAAGTACAAAATATTAAAGACAGTATCTCTGTTGGAGACATGGTTATACATAATACATTTAAACACCAAATCTTAGCACATTCGGAAAATAAATTTGATAGTGTTTACTTTTTAAATAAAGTGTACACACCTAACAAATATGCTTTTGATAATTGTCTTGCAGTAATTTTTGGAAATAAAAACGGAAAAATGTTTAAACCAAACGGCATATATAAATGGAACCGTAATTTATTAAAAAAACATGATAGTTTAATTTCTTTAAAACTATCTGTTATAGACTCAGTAAACATCAATCAACTATTTACAAGGCATTTAACTGCTGTTCAACAAATCACCAATCAAAAAGGAAAGGGCAAATGGATGGTTTACTTTGGTCCTAAAGGTTTTGAATTGTTTGGAGGGTGTAACAACAACTCTATGGTACTTGATATGTTTGGTAAAAGTTGGAATACCAAAGATATTGATGTACTATTCTCTCATGAAATGGAACATTTAATTTATGAGCCTATTATTAAAAAAGATGAAAATTATAGTACTGGTTTAGGAATTACTATGGATGAAGGATTGGCTCAGTTTTATACCTATAAATACTTAAACCTAACTTTAGAAGAAGCTTTATTTGGAGAAGATACAGCGCTTCTAATAAAAAGAGAAAAAGAAATTTTTACTAAATTAGAACCTTATTTCTTTAAAAATGGCGAAGAAGGTTGCCCTATATTCAGACATTGCGAAAGAAGAAATAGTTGCGAAGCTATTATTAATGATTTACCAGAGCACTTGGTTGGAAGTATCTGTTATTTCCTTGGCTTTAGAATAATTCAGAAATACGAAGAAAATAATGGTAAAGATTCTTGGAAAGATATTTACAAAATACCTGTAAGTGAGTTTTACTCAAAAAGTGGCTACAAAGAATTTATAAATTCAATACAATAAAAACACTGCAAACTATTTTAACATTACTATTTAATAAATTATGAAATTTTAACTAATAGCTTTATCGAATCTCTTGTAAAATCGAGTTTAAATTCTTATTTTGCTAATACAAAATTTAAGATGTATGGCTATAGAAGTAAAAAGATTATTCGATTTTCCTTATTATCAATTAGAAACCTATAACCTAAAAGATGCTTTTACATCTAAAGAAAACGGTAAATGGGTAGCCACAAGTACGCAAAGTTACATAGATCAAGCCAATAAAATAAGCAGGGGGTTACTTAAGTTAGGTATAAAACCTAACGATAAAATTGCTGTAATATCTACAAATAACAGAACTGAATGGAATATTTGTGATATTGGAATTTTACAAACAGGTGCACAAAATGTACCTATTTATCCAACCATTTCTAAAGAAGATTATGAATATATTTTAAATCATTCTGAATCTATTTATTGTTTTGTTTCTGATGAAGAAATTCTACAAAAAATTAATAAAATAAAACACAAAACACAATTAAAAGGTGTGTTTACTTTTGATGATATTAAAGGTGAAAAACATTGGTCTGAAGTTTTAGATTTAGGTGAAGATACTGCTTCTCAGAATATAATTGAAGACAGAAAAAATAATATTGTTACAACAGATTTGGCTACTTTAATTTATACCTCTGGTACTACAGGAAAACCAAAAGCTGTTATGCTTTCTCATGAAAACATAGTAAGCAATGTACTAAGTTCTAAAGAAAGAGTTCCGTTAGAATACGGAAACTCTAAAGCGTTAAGTTTTTTACCTATCTGCCACATTTTTGAACGTATGATTTTATATTTATACCAATACTGTGGTGTGTCTATATATTTTGCAGAATCTATAGAGCAGTTATCAGAAAATGCTAAAGAAATTAAACCGCATGTAATGACGGCTGTACCGCGTTTATATGAAAAAATTTACGACAAGATTGTTTTAAAAGGAGAAACTTTATCAGGTATAAAAAAAGGATTGTTTTTTTGGGCGCTTAAATTAGGCTTACAATACGAACCTGATGGTGCTAACGGATGGTGGTACGAGAAAAAATTAGCTATAGCAAGAAAATTAATTTTTTCTAAATGGCAAGAAGCTTTAGGTGGACAATTAAAAATTATGGTATCTGGTAGTGCTGCATTACAACCTAGATTAACTAGAGTGTTTGCTGCTGCAGGTATGCCAATTATGGAGGGTTATGGTTTAACAGAAACATCGCCAGTTATATCTGTAAATCATCAGAAAAACAAAGGTTTTAAAATTGGTACTGTTGGTAAAGTTATCAATAATGTTGAAGTAAAAATAGCCGAAAATGGAGAGGTTTTAGTAAAAGGTCCTAATGTAATGTTGGGGTATTATAAAGATCCAGAAAAAACAGCTACGGTATTAAAAGATGGATATTTTTATACAGGTGATAAAGGTGAAATTGATGAAAATGGTTTCTTAAAAATTACAGGTAGAACCAAAGAAATGTTTAAAACTTCGGGAGGTAAATATGTAGTACCACCTTTGTTAGAAGGAGAGTTAAAACAATCTATGTTTATAGAGCAAATTATGGTTGTTGGTGAAGGCGAAAAAATGCCTGCTGCTATTATTCAGCCTAATTTTGATTTTATTAGAGATTGGATTGATTTAAAAAAATTGCCTGTTGGTAAAACTAACCAAGAAATTATTAGTTCTGAAATTGTAATTGATAGAATGCAAAAAGAAGTAGACAAAGGAAATAAAAGCTTCGGGAAATGGGAGCAAATAAAACGTTTTGAACTAACACCTGATGTGTGGTCTATAGACGGAGGACACCTTACTCCTACCATGAAAATGAAACGAAAAGTTATAAGAGAAATTTATTCTGATTTATATGATAAAATTTACAGACAATAATTTACATAAAACTTATTTTTTAAATTTAAAATCTCGAACATAAGCTTCGAGATTTTTTTTATATTTATATAACTATAATACAGATACTTATATAAACATTGTATTTTAAATTATAATTTATATGGTTACAATCACCTTATCTCCCCTTTATCATAGAAAACAGCAAATAATTGCCATAGATTTTATTTACAATTTTGCTATTAAAGAATATATTAAAAGTATAAATAATGTAAAATGGAGTGCAACCAAACAAACATTTTACGTAGAAAACACCATTAAAAATAAACAGAATTTATTTTACAAATTGCAACAAAAAAAATGGTACGTAGATTATAGCAAATTAAACAAAAAGCAAGAAATTAAAAAGAAAGAACAAAGTAGATCTATAATATTACCTATTTTAAATGAAGATACTCAAGATAACTTAAATAAATTTACAAAATGGATGCAGCAAAAAAGGTTAAGTGTCAATACTATAAATACTTATAAAGAGGTTACTTCTTATTTTTTAAGATATGCGCAACTTAAAAAAAAGCCAATAAGCAAAAGACTTGTAGAGCAGTTTAATTACGATTTTATTTTTAAAGGTAACAAATCTGTTTCATATCAAAATCAGTGTATAAATGGCATAAAAAAGTATTTAGATTACAACAGTTTATCTTTTACAGATTTTACTTTAGAAAGACCTAAAAAACCAAAAAAGCTTCCTGAAATTTTAAGCAAAAACGATGTTAAAAATATTTTAGATGCTATTGCCAATTTAAAACATAAAACTTTACTTACTCTTGTTTATTCTGCTGGTTTACGTATTGGAGAAGCTTTACAAATTAAGGTGCAAGATATAGACAGCCAACGCATGTTAATACATATAAAAGCGGCTAAAGGCAAAAAAGATAGATACACATTATTGTCTAATAACTTTTTAGATTTACTAAGAATATATTATAAGACTTACAAACCTAAAACTTATTTATTTGAAGGTAAAAACGGGAGTTTATACAGTAATTCTAGTGCACAAAGTATCTTAAAAAAAGCGTGTGCTAAAGCTAGCATAAAAAAAAGAGTTACGCTACACACACTAAGGCATAGTTTTGCTACACATTTACTAGAAAATGGAACTGATATTAGATATATACAAGATTTATTAGGTCATAATAGTCCAAAAACTACAATGATTTACACGCATGTAAGTGAGCGTAGTATTAGAAATATTAAAAACCCTTTTGATAATTTATAAAATTAGCTTTTGGGATAAAACTAATAAAATAGATTTTTTAATTTCTGAAACGATTACTAACAATAATATTTTTAAGCCTTTGTTTTAAGTCTTGGCCAGCATCATAAATCATTTGTTCGTTGGTAGGAAAACGAACAGTACGCAATCTAATTAAATCTAAATGATTTCTTTCTAAAGCTCTTTTATCTCCTTTATAATTTGCATATCTGTGATTAAAAATAAATTCGCTTTTTATAGGATACGTGTGTATTTGCTGTCTGTTTTGTAAATCTAAATATCTTACCTGACCAACAACTCTTGCTGTTTTAAATTGTGTAAATTGATACAACTGGCAACGTACTTTTACAAGGTTGTTAATCTTTATTTTTTCTCCCTTTTCATCTAGCACGTAATTTCCTTTATCATCTAACTGATATTTAAAACCATCTTGTACTAATTTTTCTTGTATAATCTGTTTTTCTCTTACTTGCTCAGGAGAAACAAAAATGGTTCTAAAATTTAACTCTAATCCAAAGTCATAGTAAATATTTGTGTTTTTTCGAGCATGATAAACTGTCCATAAATCATTTAAACCATAGGTATCAAAATTTAACAAATCTATTTCTAATCTTCTAGGAATTACTTGTTGTGTTAAATTTTTTATAGAAACTAATACATAATCAGTTCCTTTTTCATGAGCTATTTCTTGTAAACTACGAACGTCTTTAAAATTTGGATTTATTTTTTCTATATATGCTAAATCATCATATGCAGTTCTAGAATCAAATTTATTACTAGATTTTAATAATTTCTTAGCATTATCATATAAATAAGTGGTTAGTTTATCCTTTGCTTTTATAATTTTATCATCATAATTATTAAAACTAAAACGCGCAGTACGTTCTTTTTTTAAAATATTTAAAGGCAACAGTGGTTTAATTAATTCTTGTCTTGCATCTAAGTTTTGATACAAGTTGTAAATACGTTCTAAATTCTGTGGATTGTTGTCTTTTTTTAAGAAATCTATCTTACTTAAATCTCTTTTAACAGCTTTTGCGTAAGCTTCTTCTAAAAGAATAATATGAGGTTGATTTCCTTTCTTAAATTTATTTTTCTTTAAATTTTCTACGGAAACAGCAATTGCTTTGTTATAATTACCAGCACTAATTGCTTGCTGCGTGTTTTTAACACCACTGCAAGCAATTAAAAAAATACTGAATAATATACATAATAAGGTTTTCTTCATAATTTTTAAAAATTTAAAACCAGTAGTAATAACCTTATCTAAAGTTATTTAATATTATACGTTAAATCTAAAATGCATTACATCTCCGTCTTTTACAACATACTCCTTACCCTCTACTCGCATTTTACCAGCCTCTTTTACTTTAGCTTCAGACCCGTAAGTTACATAATCTTCGTAGGCAATTGTTTCTGCTCTAATAAATCCTTTTTCAAAATCTGTATGAATTACACCAGCTGCTTGCGGTGCAGTTGCTCCTATTGGTACTGTCCAAGCTCTAACCTCTGTAACACCTGCTGTAAAATAGGTTTGTAAATTTAATAATTTGTATGCAGATCTTACTAACCTTGCAACACCAGCTTCTTCTAAACCAATATCAGCTAAAAACATCTGACGTTCTTCGTAATCTTCTAATTCTGTAATATCTGCCTCTGTACCTACAGCTAATACAATAACTTCTGCATTTTCATCTTTTACAGCTTCTCTAACCTTTTCTACATAATCGTTACCAGATACGGCAGAGTTTTCATCAACATTACAAACATATAAAACAGGTTTATCTGTTATAAACTGTAATGGTTGTACAAATTCTATTTCTTTTTCGGAAAATTCTAGTGCTCTAACAGATACACCTTGTAATAAAGTTTCTTCTATTTTAAGTAATACAGCTAATTCTGCTTGCGCTTCTTTATTACCTGTTTTAGCAGTTCTTTTTACACGCTCTAAACGTTTTTGAACTGTTTCTAAATCTTTTAACTGAAGTTCTATATCAATAGTTTCTTTATCTCTAACAGGGTCTACAGAACTATCTACATGAATAATATTATCATTGTCAAAACAACGCAATACGTGCAAAATAGCATCTGTTTCTCTAATATTTGCTAAAAACTGATTTCCTAATCCTTCTCCTTTACTTGCTCCTTTTACTAAACCAGCAATATCTACAATTTCTACCGTAGCAGGAATTACTTTTTCAGGTACTACTAATTCTTCTAACTTTTCTAATCTTGTATCTGGTACATTTACAACACCTAAATTAGGTTCTATAGTACAAAAAGGAAAGTTTGCACTTTGCGCTTTTGCGTTAGATAAACAA
Organism: uncultured Polaribacter sp.; assembly: GCA_937936695.1. Classification (GTDB taxonomy): domain Bacteria; phylum Bacteroidota; class Bacteroidia; order Flavobacteriales; family Flavobacteriaceae; genus Polaribacter. Next base: position 8,107 of record CALHCK010000170.1, on the reverse strand, counting down.
TTAAATAAAGTTGATTTTCCTACGTTTGGTAATCCTACAATTCCAGCTTTCATTAAATAATATTTTTACGTGGGCAAATATAGTATATTATAAAAAGTTATGCTATAACAAAAATATACTTATTTATATTTTTTAAATGATTGGGTTTAACTCAACTATTTCTGATACTTTCTTTATTTTTAATTTTACAAAAATTTTCTTTGTATGAGTTTCAACTGTCTTCTCTGAAATATTTAAACAGTTCCCTATTTCTTTTTTTGATAACCCTATTGCTAAAAGTTTCATTATTTGAGTTTCCCTTTTTGTCAACTCTTTGTATGGTATTTCTCTACCAAACTTAGGAACTAAAAATTTTAAATTTAATGCAACTAATTCTGTAACTTTAGATATGCAAATTTTATTTAATACTCTTTTTATATGAGTATCTAACGTTAACGAAGAAATATTTAATACTTTTAAAATATCTTTCTTATACACACCATTTGTTAGCATTATTGCTATTTCTTTCTCTTTTTTAGTTAACTTAGTATATTCATTTTCTATGTTATAAGAAACTAAATTATCACTATCAACAGCTAATGTTATTGCATATTTAGGCTTATCTTTATCTGTACGTATAATTGTTTGCGTAGTTCCAATAACTTCTTTCCATTCTTTTTTATTATTGAGAAGTTTGTACTCTAAGTTTAAATTTTTTTCATTGTCTCTTCTAAAAAAAGATACTGATTTTATTAAACTACTATACATAGATACATGTATTGTCTTTAAATAATAATAGTAATCAAACTTCTTAAGGTAATTTGATTTAAAACCATAAAAATCTCTCATATTATTATTCAATAATACGGGTTTATAGTTTTCTACATCATGTAATGTTAGATAATAAGTAGAATCGTTTAAAACTTTTAACAATTCTTCTCTTTTTATTTTATTAACATCTAATAAGTCTAAATGTCTTAATCTTTTAATTATAAAGTCTAGCTCTTTTTCAAGTTTTATAAACATTATAAAAAATTAACTCCAAAACTCTCGTTTTTTATTTAGTACTTCTTCTTGCTTCATGTATTCTTCAGCATCTTTTTTAGAAAGTACTTTTAAAAACGATGGATGTTGTTCTATTGCATATTCTATTTTAGTTACAATATCTGCAATAGGCTCATTTTCATAATCAATATCTAATGGTTCTTTTATCACCATAGATTGTAAAACGTTTCGTTTTTTAATGCTTAATCCTTTTTTATCAAAAGATCTTCTAAAACCATCTATAACAATTGGTACTACAACTGGTTTGTATGTTTTTATAATGTGAGCAGTACCTCTTCTAATAGGTTTAAAAGGAGTTGTGGTTCCTTGCGGAAACGTAATTACCCAACCGTCTTTAATTGCTTTTCCTATATTAGAAATATCTGAATTTTTTACTTGTCTGTTTACATTTTTTCCTGCATTTCTCCATGTTCTATCTATAGACACAGAGCCTGCATAAGCAAATATTTTAGGTAAAAGACCAGATCTCATAGTTTCTCCAGCAGCTACATAATATACGTTTAATTTAGGATTCCAAATATATCCTAAATTTTTAATATTATCTTGTCTACCACTTAAAGCAGCGTTAAAAACATGAAACATAGCAGCAACATCTGCAAAATAAGTTTGATGATTGGATACAAAAAGAACAGAAGTTTCTGGTAAATTTCTTAAAATTTCAGAACCTTCTATTTGTAATTCATTGAATTGTCTGTATCTACCATGAGATACAATTCCTAAAACTCTAATCAGCCACTTTTTTAAAAATAAAATATGTCCGAAAGGGTTCCTTTTTAGTAAAGGCATTTAATTTTTATTACTTGATTTTTGCAATATTACAAAACAAATAATAAAGATACTATTTTAAGAGTTCTTTTATTTCTGAAAGCATCATAGCTGTTGCTCCCCAAACAATATAATTATTTAAATAAAAACAAGGTACTTCTATATTTTTCATATAAGAAGTATTCATTTTTTTGTGCATAAAGCTAGTTTCATCTAACAAATCGTTAACCGCTACTTCTATTGTTTTAGCAACTTCATTATTTATAATAAAATTGGGTTGGGTATCTATTACCCCTACAAAAGGGGTCACTAAAAAATTGCTAGGTGGTATATATACATCTGTTAACTCTTTAATAATAGTAATGTTTTTTTGTAAAACCCCTACTTCTTCAAAAGTTTCTCTTAATGCTGTTTCTTTTAAATTACTATCTTTTTTTTCTACCTTACCTCCAGGAAAACTTATTTGTGCAGAATGTGTACCTTTATATGTAGCTCTTTGTGTTAGTAAAAAACTTGTTGTATTGTTTTTATTAGGATAAAACAATGCTAATACAGCTGCTTTTTTAGGGTTGTTTTTTAAGATGGTTTTTTCTGTAGGTTTTAACCTTATTTTAGGAGCTAGTTTAAATTGAGCGGGTACGCCTCCTAATTCAGATAAATTTACCTTATTTTTAAAGTCATTAAAATTCATGGTAACTGTGGTTTGGCAAGAATTTTGATTTAATTAATATGAAATGAAGAAAAAATACAAAAAATTAATTTTAAGCATCGTTTTAGATGCCTTGGGTTTTATTCCTATTCCGTTTATAGATGTTGTTTGGGCTCCTTTAACTAGTTATATAATGATAAATATGTACAAAGGTAAAGAAGGTAAAATAGCAGGTATAGTAAGTTTTTTAGAAGAAATTTTACCTCTTGATGTTATTCCTACTTTTACACTTATGTGGATTTACACTTATGTAATTAATAAAGAAGATGACAAAGAAATAGAGGTAATTGAAAATGTTTAGTTTTCTTCATTTTTAAACAAGAAACCTAAACCTAATCTACTTAAAAACTTTTTCTCGAAAGCCCAAAAGAATTTAAATTGTCCAAACAACCAACCTACAATAGGTAAAGTAGCTTGGTATATAGGAAATATTAATAAAATTCTTAAAGGCCAATATAACCACGGACTTGTAGTCTCTGGAGACAAACCAAAAAAACTAGTTATTGGTTTAGCAACCCATGTTGCAAATGATCCGTTAATAGAAAAAACAATAAATATTGCTAGTATAGACCAGTTACTGCTTACTCCCCAACGTTGTTTTAATTTCTCCATTTTTTACTTTGTTTCTGCTGTTTTTCTAAACATTAACCATATTCCTATTAAAACAAGCGGAATACTTAGTACTTGACCTGTATTTAAGGCATTAAAAACCCAATCTTCTCTAGTATCTACTTGTGGCTCTTTTAAAAATTCTATAAAAAAACGTAAAGACCAAAGAGCAACCATAAATACTCCAAATAAGTACCCTGTTTGTAATTTTTTAGTAGTTTTCCAATATAAATTCCACAATACAAAAAATAAGATTAAATAGCTAAATGCTTCATATAATTGTGTAGGGTGTCTTGCTACAGTTTCTCCTGCTTTTGTAAAAATTACACCAAAATTAGAACCTGTTTCTTTTCCATATATTTCAGAATTAAAAAAGTTACCAAAACGTATAAAAAAACCTGCTAAAGCTACCATAATACCTAATCTATCTAAAATAAATAACCATGGCTTTTGTAAATGCTTTTTTGCATAAAAATACATTGCAATAGGAATACCAATTGCTGCACCATGACTAGCAAAACCTGTATACCCTGTAAATTTCCATCCTTTAATAATACCAAACAAAGAGTTTTGCGGACTTTTTTTAATGGGTAAAATAATTTCTATTAAATTATGTTGATAATAATCCCAACTATAAAAAAATACATCTCCCAGGCGCATACCAATAAGCATAGAAATAAAAACATACATAAAAATAACATCTAATTTTTCTACAGGTATTTTATCTTCTATATAGATTTTTTTCATCAACCTTAGTCCTAGTAAAAAGGCTACTACAAACATTAAACTGTACCACCTTACTACAAAAAAACCTAAATCTATTCCTATTGAAGGATTCCACTCTACTGCTAAAAAATTCATATTTCTTTTACTTCTATTTATTAAATTGATTACTAAACAGTGTTTCTTTTAATTGTATTACTCTTTATTACTAGTATCGTTTTTTTTTGAAGGCACAGGATCATAACCACTACCACCCCACGGATGACAACTAAATATTCTTTTTATAGACAACCATCCTCCTGTTAAAAGTCCATGTGTTTTTAATGCCTCTACAGTGTAATGAGAACAACTAGGACTATACCTACACGTGGCAGGAGTATATGGAGATATTGCCGTTTGATAAAAACGAATTAAAAAAATAAATGGTGATATTAAAATTGATTTAATATTCAATTTAACTGCAATTAGTTACTAATTTACCTTTTAAAAAGGTAAAATTACTATTTTTTAAGTACGTATCCTTTACTTTTTAATTTTAAAAGTCAAAAAATCCTCATTAAATATTTCATTAATGAGGATTGATCTATTTAGTGATACTCTTATTTGTTTATTTTGAATTAATTTAACGTAAAAGAAGTCCCCTCTTTACCGTCTTTAAGCTGAATGCCCAAAGCTATTAATTCATCTCTAATTTGATCAGACAATGCCCAGTCTTTATTTTCTCTTGCTTCTTTTCTTAATTTAATAAGTAATTCTACAACACCATTAATTTTTTCTGAACTATCTTGAGCCTGCTCGTTCATCAACCCTAAAACATCAAAAACAAAAGCATTAAGTGTTTTGGTTAACTCTTTTAAATCTTCTTGCGTTAAACTTGCTTTTTGTTCTTTTATTTGATTAATTACTTTTACAACTTCAAATAAATGAGAAATTAAAATAGGTGTATTAAAATCATCATTCATTGCTGCATAACAATCTTTCTTCCATTTTTCTACATCAAATGTAGATGTTTTGCTTGCTTGTAATTTATCTAAAAAATTAACAGCTTCCATTAATTTACCATGTCCTTTTTCAGAAGCTTCTAAAGCTTCACCAGAAAAATCTAAAATACTTCTGTAGTTGGCTTGTAAATTAAAAAAACGAACCACACTTGCAGAAAATGCTTTTGGTAAAATAGTATTATCTCCAGATAAAATTTCATTTGGTAAAATAAAATTCCCTGTAGATTTTGCCATTTTCTGACTATTTAAAAGCAGCATATTAGCATGCATCCAATAATTTACAGGTTTTACCCCACTACAAGTTTTAGATTGGGCTATTTCACATTCGTGATGCGGAAATTTTAAATCCATTCCTCCCCCATGAATATCAAAACTTTCTCCTAAATATTTAGTACTCATTACAGAACATTCTAGGTGCCAACCAGGAAAACCATCTGACCACGGAGAAGGCCATCTCATTATATGACGATCGTCTGCTTTTTTCCAAAGCGCAAAATCTTGTGGATTCTTTTTATCCGATTGCCCATCTAAAGTTCTAGTATTATGTATTAAATCTTCTACTTTTCTTCCAGATAAAATTCCGTAATTTTCTTTTTTATTGTATTCTAAAACATCAAAATAAACAGAACCATTAACCTCGTATGCAAATCCTTTTTCTATGATTTCTTTAATCATTTCTATTTGCTCTACAATGTGTCCTGTAGCAGTAGGCTCTATACTTGGTGGTAAAAAATTATAGTTTTTTAAAACATCATGAAAATCTACCGTATAGCGTTGTACAACTTCCATTGGTTCTATTTGCTCTAATCGTGCTTTTTTAGCAATTCTATCTTCTCCTTCATCTGCATCATTTTCTAAATGTCCTGCATCGGTTATATTACGCACGTATCGTACTTTGTATCCTAAATGCAATAAATACCTATAAACAACATCAAAAAACATAAACGTTCTTACGTTTCCTAAATGTGCATTACTGTACACCGTTGGTCCGCATACGTACATTCCTACGTATCCTTCTGTTATAGGTTTAAAATCTTCTTTAGTTTTACTTAAAGAGTTATATATTTTAAGTTGATTTTCTTTGTAAAGCTCCATTAAATAATAAAATAATTATAGTGGATAAATATAGGTACTTTAAAAGAGATGACGAAATGGAATTTTTAGAATTTAACAAAACATTAAGTACCCTACATTATTATATAAAGTAATTTTACTTTTTTGATGAAAATACAACTATTTTAATTTTTATCTATAAATTAGCAAGAGGTAACTATTATGAATCAAGAACTTTTAATATTACAATTTCAAAAAAAAAATGTAAACGCTTACGAAAAATTGTACAATATGTATTGTGATAGTATATCTGGTGTAGTAAATACAATAGTAAAAGACCACAATGTTACACAAGAAATTACACAAGATGTTTTTATAAAAGCTTGGAATAAAGCAGATACTTATTCTGCTAAAAAAGGTCGTTTTTTTACTTGGCTACTAAATATTGCACGTAATGCAGCAATAGACTATACTAGATCTAAAAAACACAAACAAGACAAACAAAACCTTAATGCCGATTTTTTCGTAGATATATTAGAAAACACAGATAGTTTAGAAAGCAGTGTAGATACTATTGGTTTAAAGGAAATGGTTTTAAATTTAACAGATAAATGTAAAGCTATTATTAACTTGCTTTATTTTAAAGGTTTTACACAAAAAGAAGCTTCTGAAGAATTAAATATTCCGTTAGGAACTATAAAAACAAGAAATAGAAGTTGTATTGGAGAATTACGCTCTATGTTAAATATATAAATGGATACAAAACAATACATAGCATCTGGTATTTTAGAATTATATGTTGCAGGTTCTCTTTCTGAAAAAGAAAATGAAGAAGTTTATGCAGCCATTTTAGCATCACCAGAATTATTAGCAGAAGTTTTAGCCATAGAAAAAACTATTGTTAAACTTACGGCTGCTACAAAAACGGACAGCCCATACTCTTTTAATAATATTAAACAACAATTAAAAGTTAACAACACTAAAGTAGTACCTATTGCAAAAACCAATTGGTTAAGTTATGCAGGTTGGGCAGCTTCTATTGTAATTGGTAGTATGCTTATTTTAATGACTTCTAAAAACAGCGAATTACAACAACAAATTGCTTTAGAAAAAGACAAAGCAACGCTTAAAATTAATGAAGTTGAAAAAATAACAAAAGAATTAAAACTTGAAAAAGAAACGGTTGCTACTGATTTGGCCGAAGCTGAAAAGCTTATAGATGTATTTAGAGATAAAAATATTATTTCTGTACCTCTTGTTGGTCAAAAGTCTGCTCCGGAAGCTTATGCTAAAGTATACTGGAACAAAAAAACAAATTCTATTTACCTAGATGCTAAAGGATTGCCAACACCACCTAAAGGAAAAGTTTATCAGGTTTGGTCTTTAAAATTATCTCCTTTAACTCCTACAAGCTTAGGCACAATAGATACTTTTACAGCTAGTACTAATAAGATATTTACAATAGAAAACGCTAATAAATCTGAAGCTTTTGGTATTACATTAGAACCAACTGGTGGTAGTAAGCAACCAACATTAGAACAATTATATACATTAGGTGCTGTAGCTAAAGATTCATAAATAAACATCAATTTATAACAAAACGAACTCTAATTGAGTTCGTTTTTTTTTGTTTGATATTTTAGGATAAAAAAATGCCTGTTACAAATTGTAACAGGCATTCTAATCAAACTAAATATAAAAAACACTAATTTATTTCTTTGTTAAAAAATGCAACTACTCTGTTTTATTAAGTAACATACATTTTATAAATGTTCTAAAGTATTTTAATTAATACTGACACATGCTTCCCCCAAAGCATATGCCAGATTAATTAATATAAAACATTTACATGTTTACAAATACTTTTATTTTTTAATGCTACTATTTTACTACACTATATTTAATTAATACCGACACACACTTCCCCCAAAACATGTGCCGGATTAATTAATACAAAACACTTACATGTATATAAATAGATATAGCAACATTCTATTTTTGTGAACTTCATTTATACTTACGATAAAACTTTAGCTATGGTTTTAAAAAAAATAAAATTTTATTTTACTCCTTGCTATCACAATGAAAAACAAATGGAAAGAATTATAAATTCATATAAAAATTGTAGTATTGTAAAAGAAAAATTATTTCACTTTTGAAAACAAAGAAAACATCTTGGAAAGAAAGACTTCATGAAATTATT
>CALHCK010000169.1 GCA_937936695.1 uncultured Polaribacter sp. | reverse complement strand
GGTTTCTTTAGCTAATAAAATAATACCCGAAGTTTTTCTGTCTAATCTATGAATAGGGTATGTTTTTATGCCTTTTGTATTTTCAATATGCTGTAACAGAGAAGTTTCTTCGGCTACATTTCTAGAGTGATGCGCATGGTGAACCAACATGTTATTAGGTTTATTTACGCATAAAATGTAGGTATCTTCAAAAACTATTTCTATATCCATATTCTATTTTTAATGCTCCAAAAATACTATTTAATTTAAGATAAGTTTATCTATTTTTTAGAACAATTTTATTAAATTTATACCTCTAATTTTCAGTAATTTAATTTAAAATGAGACTTTTAATTATGTTTTTAGTTATTTTTTTAACAGCTTGTACAAGTGTTAAAAGTACTGTTGCTGAGATAGAAAATTTAAAAAAGATTGTTACTAATAAAAAATTTGAAATCATTTCTGATTCTGCACACCCTTATGGTATTAGTGCTCGTGTTTCTGGTATAGAAAAATTATTACCTCCTGGAGATAACAGAAACAATATTAATTTAATAGGAAATCCTAATTTTTTTAAAGTTAGAAATGATAGTGTTTTTATGGAATTGCCTTATTACGGACAACAAAGAATTTCTAGAGGCTATAACCCTAATGGTGGTCTTATTTTTAAAGGGAAACCCCAAAATTACAAAGCTATTTTTAATGAAAAAAAACAGTATTTCACTTTAGAATATCAACTACAAGCAAAACAAGAAAATTTTACCATTGTTGTAACTTTATTTCCTAATAACGTTAGTTACTTACTTGTAAACAGTTCTCATAGAAGTAGTATTGGTTATGATGGTAACTGGCAAAAAATACAATAAAAAAAAGACTATAAATTAATAATTTATAGTCTTTGTAAAAATTCCAAATAAAATATTTTATTCAGTTCCTATACTTTCAATAGCTACATCATTGCCAATTTCTTTAGGATTATTTCCCCATTTATTTGCTCCGTGTTCACTGTCTTTACAAAAAAGAACAATTAGCCAAATCCAACCAATAATAGGTAAAAGTATTAGTAAATAATACCAACCACTTTTGCCAGCGTCGTGCAATCTTCTAACAGTAACACCTAAAGCAGGTAGTAAAACTATTAATCCATAAACAGTTCCTAGAATCCCATTACCTCCATAAGTTAAGCCAATAGTTTGATCTAAAACTGCTAATACTATTGAAATAATAGTATTTATTAATATAAACATCCAATATTCTTGCCGTCTTGCTCTTCCTTTAAAATCTAAATAATGTTCTTTTAAAACTTTTAAATACCAATTCATTTTATTTTTTTTTAAGTTGATTAGGTAGTAAATATACTTTTTATTTTTTAAAATAAACCTCTATATTTTAATTCTAAATATTTGTTAATAGTGTCTCCTGTTAAATTTTTAGGATCAGTAAGTAATGTTTGTATGCCGTATTTATTGAGTTCTTTTACAATTTTTTTCTTCTCATAAATAAATTTTTCAGCTATAATACTATCATAAACACTTAAAGTATTTATTGTCTTAACTTCTGTAAGTCCTTTTAATTCAGTGTTTTTAAAAAACACAATTAGTAATAAATGATTTTTAGATAAGGCACGTAAATAGGGGAGTTGCCTATGTAAACCATCCATAGTTTCAAAATTTGTATAAATGATTAAAAGGCTTCTTTGAGTTATTTTTCTTTTTACCACAGCGTACAGTGTGCTAAAATCAGATTCAGAAAAATTAGTTTTTATGTTATGCAAAGCTTCAGAAATTAAACGCATTTGTGAATTTCTTTTTTCTGCAACTACCCAATCTTCTAACTTTGTAGAAAAAGTAAGCATTCCTGCTTTGTCTTGTTTTTTTAAAATTACATTGCTAATTGCTAAAGTTGCATTTATAGCATAATCTAATAAACTTAAATTATTAAAATGCATTTGCATTGCCCTTCCTTTATCTATAATTGCATATACAGGTTGCGATTTTTCTTCAACAAATTGATTGACCATTAATTGGTTTCTTTTTGCTGTTGCCCTCCAGTTTAATGTACGGATATCATCTCCTGAAACGTATTCTTTTATTTGCTCAAATTCTAAAGAATTTCCTATTTTTCTTATTTTTTTGGATCCGTAGGTAATAGATTGATTATTAAATGCTTTAAAATCGAATTCTCTTAATTTTAAAAAAGAAGGATAACATTTTATTTCTTTAAATTCTCCTAAAACATATTTTTTTGTGGCTAATTGCAATGGACTAGATGTGTATATGTTAATATTTCCGAATAAATAAACACCTCGCTCCATTGGTCTTAAGTTGTAATAAATTGTTTTTTTAGAAGTGTTTTTAAGTTGTTGATTAAAAACAAAATTCCTTTTTTGAAATTGGTACGGTATTTCTTCTAATACAGACAAATGTGCTGTAAAATTATATGCGTTTTTAAGTAGTAATGTTATTTTGTTTTCATCTCCATTAGAAAGTCTTTCTGGTACTATTCGTTCGGCAGTAATCCCTTTTTTAGTTTTATATAAAATAAAAATATCAACAAATAATAAAACTACTAATATAAAAAGCAGGGTTTTAGAAACATCAAAAAAAATAGGAACAAAAAAACCAACCACAAACATAAGCGCAATAGCACCTAACGTATAGAAAAAACGATTGTTTAAAAATAATGTATTATAAAATTGTTTCAATTTATCTTGGAATTTCTACAGATTCTATAATTTGTGAAATAATTTGCTGACTGGTAACTCCTTCCATTTCTCTTTCTGGAGTTACAATAACTCGGTGTTGTAAAACAGGTATTGCTGCTTTTTTTACATCTTCAGGTGTTACAAAGTCTCTACCTTCTATGACTGCTATAGCTTTAGAAGCTCCTAAAATAGCAATAGTTGCTCTTGGTGACGCACCTAAATACAAAAATGAATTAGAACGTGTTTCTACTACAATATTAGCAATGTATTTTAACAAATTTTCTTCAATAGCTACTTTTTTTATCAAACTTCTAAAATTAACTAGCTGATTACCATTAATTACAGCTGATATTTTACTAGATTTTTTGGTATTTTCTAAAGCCTGTTCTTTAATTATAATTTGTAATTCTTCTTCTGCATTAGGATATTTTACTTCAATTTTAAATAAAAACCGATCTAATTGTGCTTCTGGTAACCTATAAGTACCTTCTTGTTCTATAGGATTCTGCGTTGCTAAAACCACAAAAGGTTCGTCCATTTTATAAGTACTACCATCAATAGTAATTTGTTTTTCTTCCATAACTTCAAACAAAGCTGCTTGCGTTTTTGCTGGAGCTCTATTAATTTCATCAATTAAAATCATATTAGAAAAAACAGGTCCTTTTTTAAACTCAAAATCAGATGTTTTAACATTAAAAATAGAAGTACCTATAATGTCTGAAGGCATTAAATCTGGTGTAAATTGAATTCTACTAAAACCAACATCAATAGTTTGAGATAGTAGTTTAGCTGTAATTGTTTTTGCTACTCCGGGTACCCCTTCAATTAAAACATGTCCGTCTGCAAGTAAAGCAACAATTAACAAATCTATCATTTCTTTTTGCCCAACAATTACCTTTTGTAGTTGCTGTTTTATCTTAAAAACACTTTCTTGTAATTCAGATAAATCTATTCTACTCTTAAAATTTAAATCTTCTGTTGTATCACTATTATTTGGTGTCTCCATATTTTTTATTTAAGAAATTTTCAGTCATTTTATATAATACAATTAATTCTTCTTCAGAACATTCTGTTCTGTTGTTTAAACCAATTATTGAATGTATTAAATATTTTGTTCTTTGTATATCATTGCCCGATTTAGCTGCTAATTTTTCAATAAAAAGAGTATTTAAATTAGAAGTATCTAATAAATAATTACTTCTTATTTTTTCTAAAAAAAAGGAAATTCTTTTGTCTACTAAATTTTTATGATCTTCTTCTTCTAAATATAAATTGGCAATAGTTTGTGCAAAAGCAACTGTTGTGTTTTTTTCGGCAACTTTAATAGGTATGGGATTTTGTTTTCGTTTTGCATTAAAAAGCATAAACAATATTATACCTGTAAGTGTTACAAAAAGAAACCATTTTAAAGGTTTATGTGCCAAGAAAAATTTAAAAACAGAACGATTGTCTTTGGGAGGTTTACCAAACTTACTTTTTTTAATATGCAGATCCCATAAAATAGGTTTATTAGGCAAATAGGAAAATACATTTGCCGTATAACTTTCCTTTTTATTTAACAAATAATAATTTGTAAAAGCAATAGGATTGCTGTGTAGTAAAAAAGCACCTTTACCATAGTTAATTTTAATAAAGTTAGGAAACAGGGAGTCTTTTACTTTTACGGTGCCTAAAACTGTTGTGGTATTTTTGTTAT
>CALHCK010000168.1 GCA_937936695.1 uncultured Polaribacter sp. | reverse complement strand
AGTTCTATATAATGTTTCAAAAAAAACAGTAAAAGTATATTTGCCACTAAGTGCAAAAATAATAGCAGTAATAATCAACATTATTTTTAATGATAAACTAAACTCCTTTTTTAACTGGTTATAAATATTTGATTTATTAATTTTTTGCATAATTACTTGTGCTGTTTATTTAAAATAGGTTTAAGAGTTGATTTTAAAACCTGATATCCAAAGATACATTTTTGTCTGTAAGAATAAATTTTGCATCGTTAAAAGACGGCGGGCCGTATGGAGAACTAGCATTATTAGAAGCCCCATAATCTTCTAAAGGAATTCCACTAGGTTCAAAATCCATTTTATTATTACCGTTTTTATCATGGTAACAAAGAATAGCATACGTACCTTTTTCTAAATTTTTAAAAATAACTGTACTTTTTCCGTTTATTATCTCACATTTTTTTGCCTTAATCGGCCTTTTCATAAAAGAAGTTTTATCATAAAGAGCAAAACCTACTTTACCTGTATTAGAACTTACATTTACAACAGTTGCTGTAATTGTTTGTTTTTCTTGTGCTTTTAATACATTTACCATTAATAAAAACGTTACAATAAAAAATGTTGTTACTGGTTTCATAAAATTTGTTTTTAAATTAATACTGGCACAAATATGCATTTACAATAGTTGTTTTAAAATTTAAGATTACCCAACTGTATTTTTTTAATGATGAGTTGCGTTTTTCTTTTTAAAAATTGATTTTTTTCTTTTTCCTATGGTTAAATGCATAATAAATTGTAATTTTGCACTCAATATTAACGAAAGGGGCTTATTTGCCGACGATTTAGAGTTAATAGTTAAGGTAGTTATTCAGTGAAAGCAGAAAACAACATATCTCTTATCTCTTCAGCTTTAGTTACAAAAACTAAAGTAATTGTTGTGCGTTTTCCTGTAGCACGTCCCTAAGGGGGCTATTCTATATTAAGAAAGTATTCACTTTCAAAACTTCGTTATTATAAAATATTAAATCTTGTAGCTATTTTTTAAATAGACAACAAGTATTTTAAATTAGAACTCCTTTGTGTGTTCTTTATAAAAACAAAATATGTCTTAAAAAGACATTATAAAAAATGGAAACCATATTGGGTACAGATATTATTAGTGTTATTAACAATGCAGAAATCTATTGTGCTAAAGAAAACATAGAAATTAAGCTTGTTCATAAACTTCCTGATGAGTTGTTAGAAACTATTTCAGAAAGATCTAAAGAGTTACCTACACTCTATTTTGTAAGTGTAACACTTTTAAAAAGACGTTTAAAAAACGGTTGTTTTTTAATGACTCAGGGTACTAAAGTTATAGGTCATATTTTTGCGCATGAGCACCATGTAAAGGGGCATTCTGTTTTCGAACGTTCTTCTTTATGGGTAAACAGAGACTTTAGAAATTATAATTTAGGTTTGTTATTAATGTCTAGAATGACAGAATTGTACACCGACAAATTTTTAATTTCTATTGCGCAAACACCTAAAGTACACCATTACAACGAATTGTTAGGTATGACTCATGTACGATTAGCAGAAATGTCTAAAGTACTTGTAGATGAACTAGAGAAAATAGGAAAATTAAGAGACGAGTTAAATTACAAGTATTTTGTAAACCCTTGTTTTGAATCTGAAATAAGAGAATTGAAATAATTAATAATCTATAGAAAATAGAGTAAAATGAAAAAATTAGTAATAGCTTATAGTGGCGGATTAGATACTTCATATTGTGCAGTTAGCTTATCTAAAGAGTATGATGTACATGCTGTTAGTGTAAACACTGGTGGTTTTACAAATGAAGAAATAAAAAATATAGAAAGTAACGCTTATAAAATGGGGGTTACCACTTATAAAAATATTGATGCTGTTGCAACTTTTTATAATAAAGTAGTAAAGTACTTAATATTTGGTAATGTATTAAAAAACAGCACCTACCCTCTTTCTGTAAGTGCAGAACGTATTATACAAGCTATAGAAATAATAGAATACGCTAAAAGTATAGATGCAGAGTATATTGCACATGGTAGTACTGGTGCTGGTAATGATCAGGTACGTTTTGATATGATTTTTCAAACATTAGCGCCTAATATTAAAATTATTACGCCTATTAGAGACGAAAAATTATCTAGACAAGAAGAAATTGAATATTTAAAATCTGAAGGGATAGATATGCCTTGGGAAAAATCTAAATATTCTGTAAATAAAGGTCTTTGGGGTACTAGTGTTGGTGGTGTAGAAACATTAAAATCTGAAAAGCCTTTACCAAGTGAAGCATATCCATCTCAATTAGAAAAAGAAGGCGAAGAAAAAGTAACGCTTACTTTTAAAAATGGAGAATTTGTTGCCTTAAATGGTAAAGCAAATGCACCTGAAGTAAACATAGAAAACTTAAATAACATTGCATCTGCTTACGCTATTGGTAGAGACATTCATGTGGGTGATACTATTGTGGGTACAAAAGGACGTGTCGGTTTTGAAGCTGCTGCGGCACTTATTACGGTAAAAGCACACCTTAACAAAATGGCAATTACAACATAAAGAGTATTTGTCTAGTTTTTACGGAATGCATTTACATGAAGGGCAATATTTAGATCCTGTGATGAGAGATACTGAAGCTTTTTTACAAAGTTCTCAAAAAATGGTTTCTGGAGACGTGGTGGTTACATTAAAACCATATCATTTTTCTTTAGACGGTATTGTTTCTAAACACGATTTAATGTCTAGTGCTTTTAGTACTTATGGTGAAGAAAATAAAGCATGGACAGCTAATGATGCTAAAGGTTTTATTAAAATAATAGGAAACCAGAACAAAATATATCAACAAGTAAACAAATAAAATATATTATGTAATTGGTATTGCTAATTACATAATATGCTTTTAATACTATTATGAAACAACTAGAAATAGGGATTATAGGAGGTGCTGGTTATACCGCTGGAGAATTGATAAGACTTTTATTAAATCATCCGCAAACAACTATTAATTTTGTATACAGTACATCTAATGCTGGTAACAAATTATATAAAGTACATCAAGATTTAATTGGTGCTACAGAAATTAGTTTTTCTGGAACTATTAACCCAGAAGTAGATGTATTATTTTTATGCTTAGGTCATGGAAATTCTACTGCTTTTTTAGAAAAAAATGAGTTTTCTAAAAATACTAAAATCATTGATTTAAGTAATGATTTTAGATTAAAAGCGAATGAAACTTTAGGTGATAAAACGTTTGTATATGGTTTGCCAGAATTACAAAAAGAGGCTGTAAAAACAGCTAAATACATTGCTAATCCTGGTTGTTTTGCTACTGCTTTGCAGTTGGCTATTTTACCTTTAGCTGCAAATGGTTTGTTAAATAATGATGTGCATATAAATGCAGTAACAGGTGCTACTGGTGCAGGTACTTCTTTGTCTGCAACTACTCATTTTACTTGGAGAGATAATAATTTTTCTCATTACAAAGCATTTACACACCAGCATTTAGGAGAAATTAACCAAACAGTAAATCAGTTACAGGCTAATTTTAATTCAGAAATTAACTTTATGCCTAATAGAGGTAATTTTTCGAGAGGAATTTTTGCAACTACTTACACAAAGTTTGAAGGTAGTATAGAAGAAGCTAAAGAAATGTACAAAGCATATTATAAAGATGCTGCGTTTACTTTTGTTTCTGATAATGATGTGCACATGAAACAGGTGGTAAACACTAATAAATGTGTGATTCATTTAGTAAAACATGATAACAAATTATTAATTACAAGTTGTATAGATAATTTATTAAAAGGTGCATCTGGACAAGCCATACAAAACATGAATTTAATGTATGGTTTTGAAGAAACACTAGGTTTAAATTTAAAAGCGAATTACTTTTAGTAGTTAGTATAATGCGTTAGCGATTGAAGCGGC
The DNA here is from genome assembly GCA_937936695.1 of uncultured Polaribacter sp. GTDB lineage: Bacteria > Bacteroidota > Bacteroidia > Flavobacteriales > Flavobacteriaceae > Polaribacter. Next base: position 4,305 of record CALHCK010000168.1, on the reverse strand, counting down.
ATCCTTTTTTTGCTGCCATAAATGGCAAAAAAAGATAGAGCGGAAAGCGCGACCCTTTGGGTAACGCCATAAAATAAAAAATACAAATTATGAAAATAGCCATAATTGGAACAGGAAATTTAGGAAGTGCAATTGCAAAGGGATTGGTTAAAAACAACTCTTTTACAGAATTGTTTTTAAGTGATAAAAATACACAACAAGTAGATGTTTTTAAAAATACTAAAAACATTACTATTACTAATGATAATGAATTAGCTGTAAAAAATGCTGAAGTAGTACTTTTTGCTTTACAACCTAAGCATATTGTTGGGGTTTTAGAAAGTGTTGCGCATTTAATTACAGACAAACAAATAGTTATGTCTGTGGCTGCAGGATTTGAAATTTCTGTTATAGAGCGTATTATTGGTAATGATAAATCTGTGATTAGAATTATGCCTAATACCGCTATTTCTATTGGAGAATCTATGACTTGTTTAGCGGGTAACGCTAAAGGTTTAGAGCGTATGGAGGTGGCTAAAACCATTTTTAACCAATTGGGTACTACCCTAGAGATTCCTGAAAGCCAAATGCAAGCTGCTACAGTAATTTGTTCTAGTGGTATTGCTTTTTGGATGCGTTTGGTACGTGCTACAACCCAAGGTGCTATTCAGCTTGGTTTTGAGGCTGAAGAAGCAGATAAAATAGCATTACAAACTTGTTTGGGTGCTGCAAGTTTATTACAAAAAACAGACCAACATATAGAGGCCGAAATAGACAGAGTTACTACTCCGGGTGGTTGTACTATAGAAGGATTGAATGAAATGGAACACAACGGAATGAGTTCTGCTGTTATTAAAGGTATTACGGCTTCGTTTGATAAAATTAACCAATTAAAAAAGAATTAACATGCCATTATTTAACGTTTACCCATTGTATGATGTTACTCCGGTTTCTGGAAAAGGGATTCATGTATACGATGACAAAGGTGATGAATATTTAGATCTTTACGGAGGACATGCTGTTATGTCTATTGGTCATGCACACCCTAATTACGTGCAAGCGGTTACTAAACAGGTAGCTACTTTAGGTTTTTACTCAAACGCTATTCAGAATCCGTTACAAAAACAATTAGCTGATAAGTTAGAAACTTTATCTGGTTGTAAAGATTACGAGCTTTTTTTATGTAGTTCTGGTGCAGAGGCTAACGAAAATGCATTAAAATTAGCGTCTTTTAAAACAGGTAAAAAACGAGTAATTGCTTTTAGTAATGGTTTTCATGGGCGTACATCTGCTGCCGTAGCTGCTACTGACAACAAAAATATTATTGCACCTATTAACGCGCAACAAGCGGTAACTATTTTACCTTTAAATGATGTTGAGGGTGTAAAAACAGAACTAGAAAAAGGTGATGTTTGTGCCGTTATTGTAGAATTTATTCAGGGTGTTGGTGGTTTAGATCAGGCTACTGCCGACTTTTTTGAACAAGTTGATGCACTTTGTAAAGCTAATAATACCATGTTTATTGCCGATGAGGTACAGTCTGGATACGCACGTTCTGGAAAGTTTTTTGCTTTTCAGCACTACAATGTAACTCCAGATATTATTTCTATTGCAAAAGGTATGGGAAATGGTTTTCCTATCGGTGGAATTTTAATTCACCCAAGCATAGAGTCTAAATTTGGAATGTTAGGAACTACTTTTGGAGGAAATCATTTAGCTTGTGCTGCTGGTTTAGCAGTATTAAATACTATTGAAGAAGAAAACCTAATGGCTAATGTAAACCAAGTATCTGATTACTTTTTTGAGGTTGCTAAAACAATACCTCAAATTAAAAATATTAAAGGTAGAGGTTTAATGTTAGGTTTAGAATTTGATTTTGAAGTTGGTGATTTACGTAAAGATTTAATTTACAATTATAAAATGTTTACTGGTGGTGCCATGAACAAAAAATTATTAAGAATTCTACCGCCTTTAAATGTTGAAAAGAAACATATAGATTTGTTTTTTGATGCTTTAAAAAAAGCTTTAAACTAAAAAATATAAAATTTACTAAACACATATAGTTTTTAGTAAAACAAAAATTATAGTATTATTATGAACAATATACTAAGCATAGATAAACGTAATGCTGTACTTATCTCTATGAAAGAGTTGGTTAAAGAGCATGCACAAACTATTTTAGATGCCAATAAAATAGACATGGATAGTTATGATGATAGTGACTTAGCCATGAGTGATAGATTAAAGGTTAATGATGCCAAAATTGAAGGTATGATAGAATCTTTACGTCAATTATCTGAATTAGATGATCCTGTTGGTGTAGAGCGTTTTCGTTTTACGCATAACAATGGTATGGAAATTTATAACAGAACTGCATCTTTTGGTACAGTTATGATTATTTATGAATCGCGTCCAGATGTTACTATAGAAGCTGGTGGTATTGCGTTTAAATCGGGTAATAAAATATTATTAAAAGGTGGTAAAGAGTCTTTAAACTCTAACTTAGCCATTGTAAAACTTTGGCATAAAGCTTTAGAGTTAAATGATGTTAGTACAGATTGGGTAGAGTATTTAAACTACAATCGTACAGAAACTCAAGCTTTTTTAGAAAACCCAACACAAACATTAGACTTAATTGTACCTCGTGGTGGAGAACGTTTAATAGAGTTTGTTAAAAAGAATGCTAAATGCCCAGTTATTGTTAGTGGTAGAGGTAATAATTTTGTGTATGTACACAAACATGCCGATGTTGCTATGGCTTTAGACATTGTTGTAAACGCTAAAACACAAAAAGTATCTGGTTGTAATGCTGTAGATAAAGTTATTATAGATAACGACCTACCAAATAGAGATCAGTTTATAAAAGACTTACTTGTACGTTTAGCAAACCATAATGTAGAAATTTTAGGTGATGCTTCTCTTAGCGATTATAAAGAAATACAACAAATAGATAGTGATGCTATTTGGTACGAAGAGTTTTTAGATTATAAAATTGTAATTGGTAGTATTGCAAATACCCAAGCGGCTATTGAAATGATTAACAAATACAGTGGCGGACATTCTGCTACTATTGTAACAAGTGCAGAACCTGCTGCCGATAATTTTATGATGGCGGTAGATTGTGGTGCTGTGTACCATAATGCTTCTACTCGTTTTACAGATGGTTTTGAGTTTGGTTTAGGTGGCGAATTAGCTATAAGTACTGATAAATTACACCAACGTGGGCCTATAGGTTTACAACACTTGGTAACTAATAAATGGTACGTACACGGAAACGGACAAACAAGATAATTACAAGTTAATTTAGCTAAATAGTTGTTAATTACAATAAATGAAAAAAAAACGCATATTACTAAAAATAGGATCTAATACACTTACCAAAGAAACTGATAATATTTCTAGAGGTAAGATTGAAGATATTGCAAATCAGATTGCAAAACTTAAAGATACCTGCGAGTTTATTATTGTAAGTTCTGGTGCTATTGCTGTTGCTAAACAATTTGTAAAATTAGAGAGTAAACAAAAGGGTGTTTTTGTAAAACAAGCCCTTGCCTCTATTGGTCAGCCACATTTAATACGTATCTATCAAGAAATTTTTAGAGAATATGGTTTGTTAAGTTCTCAATGTTTATTGTCGTATTCAGATTTTGAAAAACAGGAAAGTAAAAACAATATTGTTAATACCATAAATGTTTTAGTTAATAATAATTATATACCAATTATTAATGAAAATGATACCGTTGCCACCGATGAAATTAAATTTGGTGATAATGATAAGTTAGCTGCATTAACGGCATCTCTTTTAAAGGTAGATTTATGTATTATAGCTACAAATACCAATGGTATTTATACAAAAGCATCTATAGAAAACGGATCTCCTGAAACAATAAAAGTTGTTGATAATTTTGACGAATTAAAAGCACAAGTGGTAGACTCTAAGTCTTCTCATGGTAGCGGTGGTATGGAATCTAAAATAGCAGCTGCAGCTGTGGCTAAAGCAGCCAATATAGAAACATGGATTGTAAACGGTTTAGAAGATAACTTTTTACTGAATACTTTAGAAGATAAAGTAGATTTTACAAAAATAAAGTAAAATTTTGGTAGCGTTTCAATTCATAGTTACAGATACTGAAAGTTCTTTTTATAAAGAAGCAGTTGATATAAGAAAAGAATTGTTTTTTAAAGGCATGAAAAATAGTACTAGTTTAATTGATGATGATTTTGAAAAAGACGGTATTCATTTGGTATGTTTATGTAACAACAAGGTAATTGGTACCGGAAGAATGAATATTGTAAATAATACTAGTATTGTTTCTCAAATGGCTA
>CALHCK010000167.1 GCA_937936695.1 uncultured Polaribacter sp. | reverse complement strand
AACGGCACTTAGTAAAAATCCTATTGTATTTGTGGGTAAACAAGAATTGGCAAAAATTCCTCTTTTTGGATTCTTTTACAAAAGAGCGGTTATTATGGTAGATAGAAAAAGTGTTAAAAGTAGAAGAAAAGTATATTTATTAGCAAAAAAAAGACTTAAAAACGGAGTTAGTATGGCTATTTTTCCTGAAGGATTAGTACCTGAAGAAAATATTATTCTAGCTCCTTTTAAAAAAGGAGCATTTAGTTTGGCTATAGAGTTTGAAATGCCCATTGTGCCTCAGGTTTATTTTGATTGTAAACGATTATTTTCTTGGGATTATTTTAAGGGAGGACCAGGGCTTATTAGAGTTAAACAACATTCTTTCATAAATACTAAAGGGTTAAATCAATCTGATATTGAAAATGTTAAAAATAAAACATTTGATATTATTTATAACGATTTAAAAAATGATAAAAAGTATATGAAAGATACGAATCGTTCTTAGACATTTTTTTAAATCTCTAGATAAAAAAGAGCGTTTAAAAGAAGTGAATAACTGTAATAAATTTAACACTAAAAATCTTTTTTTGACCTCTAAACAGTTTTTTATCAATTGCTTAAAGGATAAAGTCAATAATCAAAATAAATAAATAATATTTGATAATTACATAAAAAAAAATTACATTTGTTTCACTAGGAATTTATTTCTAGTTATATAAATCTTATTTAGGGGGTAGATTTATTATATTACCTCGAACTTTGGTTCGAGGTTTTTTTATTTCCAGTCTTTATACGGGTGTTTACTGATGCTAGAATTATAATATTTTACATCTCCTGTAACTTCGTTTCCTAACCATTCTGGTTTTCTGTATACATCATTTTCAGCATTTAATTCTACTTCGGCAACAATCAGTCCATCGTTAGCTCCATAAAACTCATCCACTTCAAAAGTATAATTGTCTACTTTAATTAAATACCTAGTTTTTTCAATTATAATATCTTTACAAAGTAATAATAAATCTTCTGCTTCTGTTTTTAATATTTCTTTTTCCCATTCAAATCGTGTAGTTCCAGTGCTATTAGAAGCACCTTTTATAGTTATATAAGCGGTACTGTCTGTTATTCTTATTCTAACGGTTCTATTTTTATCAGAACTTAAATACCCTTGTTTTAAATAGTTTTTCTTGTAACTATCCTTTTTAAAGTTATTATTTTTAACTAAAAACTTTCTTTCAATTTCTATCCCCATAAAAAGCTTGTAAAATTTGTACTAATGTACTTGTTTTATCGTTATTTTAACAATAAATAAATATCTTTGAGAATCAAATTTAAACAATGAAAAAGCTATTATTACTTTATACATTATTTTTTTCTACCCTTTTTTTTTCACAAACAGACTTTAGTGATTCGTGGGAAGATTTGTTTTCTTACAATAATGTAAAAGATTTTGTAAAAGTAGATGATGTAATTTATGCTTTGGTAGATAATGCTGTTTTTACATACGATGCTGTAAGTGGAGAATTAGAAAAATTATCTTCTATTAAAGGTTTGTCAGGAGAAGCTACATCTTCAATTTATTATAGTAATGCTTTTAAAAGATTGTTTATAGGGTATCAGAACGGTTTACTAGAAATTGTTGATGACAATGGAGATATAACTGTTTCTTCTGGTATTGTAAATTTTAGTTTAACAGGAGAAAAGAGTATTAATAATATTATAGAGTTTAACAATACATTGTACCTATCTACCTCTTTTGGTATAGTTACTTATGATGCTGATAGATTAGAATTTATAGATACATTTTTTATAGGAAACGGATCTAGCTCTTTAAATGTCAATCAAGTGCAGATTGCAAACGGTCTTATTTATGCAGCAACAGTAGACGGTATATTTACTGCAGATGTTACAAGTAATTTATTGATTGATTCTAATAATTGGACGCAACAATTAGCAGGGGCTAATTTTAACAAAATTATTGTTTTTAATAATCAAGTTTTTGTGGCTCAAAATTCAAACTTATTTAATTTAAATAGTAATGGGTTGAGCCTTATTAGAAATTTTTCTCAGAATATTGTCTCTGTAAAATCATCTAGTTCTCATTTGTCAGTTTCTTTAAATAAATCTGCTATAATTTTAGACACTAATTTAAATCAAGTATCACAAATTAATGCAAACAACGATTTTGATTTTACTTTAACATCCGCTTTTGTAGAAGATAATAATGTGTTTTTAAGTACCAACGAATTTGGAATTTTAGAAACTAACTTAAATGATGGAGTAAATTTTAAAGAGATTCATCCAGAAGGTCCTTTGGCAAATGATATATTTTCTATAACGGTAAATAACGATAATATATGGGTTGTATATGGTGCTTATGATGATGTTTTTACACCAAGTCAGTTTAGAAGAGGTTATTCTTACTTTAATGGAGAAAGATGGATAAACACAAATTTTGATCCTGAGTTTCCTGTAACCGATTTAAATCATATAACGATAGATCCTAACAACCAAAATCGTGTTTTTTTAAGTTCTTTTGGTGCTACGAATAATTTAAATAGTGTAGCAACGGGTGGGCTTTTAGAGTTAGATAATGGAGAGGTTAAGGTTTTTTATAACAATAATAACTCTCCTTTAGAAGATGCAGCTGCAGCCAACCCAAGTACAACATCTATTAGAGTAGGGAGTACAGCTTTTGATAATGAAGGAAATTTATGGGTTACCAATATTGCTGCTACAGAACGATTGAAAATGCTTAGTCCTACAGGTGAGTGGCAAAGTTTTAATTTAAGAAATACTAGACAAAGAAGTAATGGTTTGTCAGGTATTTTTGTAGATAGAAATGGTACAAAATGGATGGGAAGTAGAGGTAATGGAGTATATGCATTTAACGAAAATGGCAACAGACAAGCAGTTCTTGTTACAAATGCTAATGAGGGGAATTTACCAGATATAAATGTACCAACTGTTGCGTTAGACGCTAGTGATAGATTATGGATTGGTACAAAATCTGGTTTGGTAGTTTATAATAATGCTTCTCGTATTTTTAATGATGCTAACCCTAATGCACGCCCTATTGTAATTAATGGTGATGAAAATGGTTTTGGAGATCGACTTTTAGGAGATCAAACAATT
>CALHCK010000166.1 GCA_937936695.1 uncultured Polaribacter sp. | reverse complement strand
TTCATTTAAACTTAATGCTAATGCATTTATTGTTAAATCTCTACGATTTTGATCATCTTGTAAAGTACCCGCTTTAACTTCTGGATTTCTACTATCTTCTTTGTATGATTCTTTTCTGGCACCTACAAACTCTATTTCTACGTCTTTATAACGTAACATTGCTGTACCGTATGTTTTAAACACCTGTACTTTGGGTTTATTTGGCAGTAAAGAAGATACTTTTAACGCTAAATCAATTCCGTTACCAATAGCAACAACATCTATATCTTTTGCAGTTCCTCGTTTTAAAAAAAAATCACGTACAAAACCACCTATCACATAACTTTCTATGTTTAGTATTTTTGATGCATTAGATATAATTGTAAAAATTTCTGAAGAAATTGCTTCTTTAAAGAACTGTTTTTGCATAAAGTTATCTTAGTAAAACACTTGTTTTATAGTGGTAATCAATATTTGCACAAATTTACTATATAATTTATGCTCTCCAAAAATTGATTTTACTTATTTGTAGAATGTTTTTAATCTCTTAAAAAAACATTTGTAAAATCTATTCTAAATTTTCTCCGTTATTAATTCGCCATATTTTTAAATAGACCAAAAAATCATGAAATGCAGCCATAGAAGCTATAACAACCCCAATGATTCCATCTAAAAAACCTAATTTTAGAATAAATCTCTGAAAAAATTTAAATCCTGGTTTAACTAGTAAATGAAACAAAGTAATTGTTTTATATTTTTTTGCTTTTAATTTTGCTTTTTGCGTACTATACTTTTGAAATTTAGCAAAATAAAGGGTAAAATTTTTATAGGTAAAATGTAATAATTTATGTTTTAAAGTTCCTATTTCTTCTGTTGTTTCAATTTCTTCATGAACCAACTTGTTATTATACTTGCAATAACTTTTATGAAAAAGACGAATGACTTTATCATTCTGCCACCCAGAATACTTAACCTTTTTACCCATTAAGTAATTAACTCTTTTTAACCAAAAAGCTTTTTCTTTTATTACCTGTTTATTTAAAATAGTAATTATTTCTTTTTTTAAATTTTCAGGAACTCTTTCATCTGCATCAATTATTAAAACCCAGTCATTTTTTAACTGTTTTAATCCCCAATTCTTTTGTGCTGCATGATAATCAAATTCTCTAAACAATACTCTTGCTCCAAAACTTTCTGCTACCTTAACAGTAGCATCTGTACTATAAGAATCTACAACAACTATTTCATTAGCAAAATCTATAGAGTTCAGAAGTTCTTTTAAATGTTCTTCTTCATTTTTTGTAATAATTAAAACAGATAATTTATGCTGCATTTGTATTAGTTATATTAGTTCTTGCGTAAGGTATTTTTCAACTTTTAAAGAAACGGTATGTACATCATTTTCTTTAATAATTTGTTTTTTACCTTCTACTCCCATTTTACTAATTTCTTGTTTATTATTGTAAAAATACGCTATTTTATCACAGAATATATTTACTTGGTTTAAAGGAATTAAAAAACCATTTTTACCATCCTTAACTAATTCTGGATTGCTACTTACATCAAATGCTACTACTGGTTTTTCACATAAAAAAGCTTCTGCAATTACATATCCAAAGCCTTCCCATAAAGATGATAGCACAAAAATATCGCAAGAATGCATTAAATCTTTCGGTTTTTTTACAAAACCTGTAAAAACAACATTATCTGCTATATTTAAATGCTGAACACTTGTTTTTAAAGAGGTTTCTAATTTACCATTTCCGCCAATTACCAATTTAACAGGTATACCTCTTTTTAAAAGTTCTTTTGTAACTTCCAATAAAAAATACTGATTTTTCTGCTGAACAAAACGACCTAAATTACCTATAATAAATTCGTTTTTTTCTTTCTTATATAATGGTTTATAATCCTTACTTAAAAACAAATTCGTATCTATTCCGTTAGGTATAACTTTTATTTTTTCAACAGGAAAAAGATTATTGTTTTTTGCATTGATTGTTTTTTTTGTTGCTTCAGAATTTGCTAAAACTTCTGTTAAAATCTTTCTAAAGAAAAACCGATTGATAAAAGTATTTTTAATAGGAATAGCACTACCTCTTCTGTAAATAATTCTTTTTACATTGGCTTTCTTTGCAGCAAGCCCCCCCAATTTCATATCTTGAGAAGAATTTATAACAACTGTGCTAACATTATGGTTTTTATAAAAAGAAATAACTTTATTTACTTTATAAAAATTAACATAACTAAAATTAGATATTTTAATGTTTTCCTGAGGTACTTTTTCTTTAGCTAGTTTTTTACTTAACTCACTATTTGGTGAGGCTATAACTAGTATATTATATCCTTTTTTATGAAGATAAGTAGCCATTTCAAAATGCCACTTTTCGCCTCCACCCCATGTTTTTGTAGTATTTACAAAGCAAATAGTGTTTTTTTTATTCATTTAGCAAATTTTTATAAACTTTCATCATCTCATCACCTATAGCATCATCGTTAAATTTCTTAACAAATTCATACCCTTTATCAATCATTTTTGCTCTTAAAAGGGCATCGCTCAATACTTTTTCTATAGCTGTTTTAAGACCATCAATATCATATGCTTCAACATATAAAGAATTAGAACCTCCTGCTTCTGGAAAAACCCCTTCTTTTGTTGTTATTACTGGTATTTTAGAGTATAGTGCTTCTATAATAGGTATGCCAAAACCTTCAAAAATACTTGGGTATACAAATGCCTGTGCACTCTGGTATAAAGTAGCCAACTCTTTTAAAGTCATTCCTTCTAAAAAGTATACTTTATTTTCTAGCTTATTCTGCTCTATATATTCTTTTATTGTATTATAATAAGGTGTTTTTTTTCCTACAATAACTAAATTTATATCTATATTTTTAATAGACTTAACAATACTTAATGCATTTTTTCTTTCTTCAATAGTACCAACATTTAAAATAAATTTATCGGGTAAAGAATACTTTTCTTTTAAAGCCTCTTTTTCTTCTTCTGTAAAAGCTTCTTTAAAAATAGCATGACATCCTTGGTAAATAACTTTAATTTTAGACGGTTCTATATGTAAATATGTAACAATATCTTGTTTAGTTTGCTTGCTAATAGCAATTATAACATCTGCATTTTTAGCGGCATATTTAAATTTTAAAAAATGAATTTTTCTATCGAAAAAAGAATACAAGTTAGGGTACCTTACAAATATTAAATCGTGAATAGTTACTACCGATTTAATGTTTTTTTTTGATAATCCGATAGGTATTTCTCCAGATAAACCATGATATATATGCACACCATTTTCTTCTATTTGACGAACAATTGCTTTTTGACGCCATATAGATGATAATTTTTTCCAAAATTTAGAATTTGGTAAAATTTCAAAAACATTGTTGTATTTTTTTAATCGATCTACTTTTTTAGGTTTTGTATTGTATAAATAGTAACTATTCTCAGTATATTTAGATGCTAAAATACTTACCAAATCTCTACTATAATTTCCTAAACCAGTTGTATTGTGAAAAACTCGTTTAGCATCAAAACCTATTTTCATTTGTTATTAGTATATCTTTTAAAAGTAAAAAGACCAAATATAAAACTATATTTGGTCTTTAAATTTATTTTTATACTCTAAATTATACCGCTACGTCATACTCACGTAAAGCATCGTTTAAAGATGTTTTCTTATTAGTACTTTCTTTTCTTTTACCAATAATTAATGCACAAGGTACTTGAAACTCTCCTGCTGGAAATTTTTTAGTATAACTACCAGGTATTACAACAGAACGTGCAGGTACAGCACCTTTTGTTTCTACAGGCTCATCACCAGTAACATCAATAATTTTAGTACTCATTGTTAATACAACGTTAGCACCTAAAACAGCTTCTTTACCAACTCTTACACCTTCTACAACTATACATCTAGAACCTAAAAAAGCTCCATCTTCAATAATTACAGGAGCAGCTTGTAAAGGCTCTAAAACACCACCAATACCAACACCACCAGATAAATGTACGTTTTTACCAATTTGCGCACAAGAACCAACAGTTGCCCAAGTATCTACCATAGTTCCGGCATCTACATAAGCACCAATATTCACATAACTAGGCATTAAAATAGTTCCTGCAGAAAGGTAAGATCCCTGACGAGCAGATGCTCCTGGTACTACACGAACTCCTTGTGCTTCATAATCTGTTTTTAAAGGCATTTTATCATGATATTCAAAAATACCAGCCTCTAAAGTTTCCATTTTCTGAATAGGGAAATATAAAACAACTGCTTTTTTTACCCATTCATTCACTTGCCAATCTCCATCTACAGGCTCTGCTACTCTAAGCTCTCCTTTATCTAATAAATCAACAACTTTTCTAATTGTGTTTATTGTTTTTTCTTCTTTTAATAATTCTCGGTTATCCCAAGCAGACTCTATGATTTCTCTAATTTCTTTCATTGTAATAATTAATTTATGCAAATATAATTTTGTCCATAAAACAGCAGCGAATATACGGTATTTAAACAAAAAATTATTGCTATTTATCTTAGAGTTATCATAAAATATTCACCATTCTGTTTACAAACAATATTCTTTTAAAATCTATTAATTATTTTTTAAGACTTATTTTTGCATAAAACACTTTATTTTGGGAAGATTACTTGCTATTGATTTTGGTAAAAAAAGAACAGGAATTGCTGTTACAGACGAACTTCAAATAATTGCTTCTGGCTTAACAACCGTAGATACCAATAATTTATTACCTTTTTTAAAAGAATACATTTCTAAAGAAAAAGTAGATTTATTTTTAATAGGCAAACCCAAACAAATGAATAATTCTGATAGCGAAAGTGAAACCTTAATACTCGATTTTCTATCAAAATTACAAAAACAAATACCCACCATACCCACACAAAGAATAGACGAACGCTTTACATCTAAAATGGCTTTTCAAACCATGATAGATAGTGGTTTAAAGAAAAAACAACGCAGAAACAAGGCTTTGGTTGATGAAATTAGTGCCACAATTATTTTACAGTCGTATTTATATAGCAAATAATTTTATTGAAGTACTAAACTTTGTATTTTTGCACCGCTTAAAATTTAATAAATGATTTTACCAATAGTAGCATTCGGAGATCCTGTTTTACGTAAAAAAGCAGTAGAAATAGATGCAAATTATCCAGATTTAGAAAAGTTAATCTCTAATATGAGAGAAACAATGTATAACGCATCTGGTGTAGGATTAGCTGCACCACAAATAGGTAAATCTATTCGTTTATTTTTAATTGATGCTTCTCCGTTTGCTGAAGACGAAGAACTATCTGAAAAAGACAGAAAAGCCTTAGAAAAATTTAATAAAGTTTTTATTAATGCTAAAATAATAGAAGAAACTGGTGATGAATGGGCTTTTAATGAAGGTTGTTTAAGCATACCTGATGTAAGAGAAGATGTATTTCGTCAAGAAAAAATTACAATAGAATACCAAGACGAAAACTTTAATACGCATACAGAAACTTTAGATGGTTTGGCTGCTAGAGTTTTTCAGCACGAGTACGACCATATTGATGGTGTTTTGTTTACAGACAAACTATCATCATTAAAAAAGAGATTAATTAAGAAAAAGTTAGAAAACATTTCTAAAGGGAAAATTAGAGCAGATTATAGAATGCGTTTCCCAAATGCAAAAAAAGGAAAATAGTCTAAAAAAAGACCTAAAAATATATACATGGAATTTAATAAAATTATAGCCGTAACTGGTAAACCTGGTTTGTTTAAAGTAGTATCTCAATCTAAAAATGCAGTTATTGCAGAATCTTTAACAGACAACAAACGTTTAGCTATTAACGCAACACAAAACGTAAGCTTGTTAGAAAACATTGCTATTTATACTTACGAAGAAGATGTACCTTTATTAGATATTTTTACTGCTATGTACAAAAAAACAGCTGGTAAAGAAGCTATTTCTCATAAAGAGAGCTCTAAAAAACTAACTGATTTTTTCTCGGAAGTTTTACCAGACTATGATGAAGAAAGAGTATATACTTCTAACATTAAAAAAGTAATTCAGTGGTTTAACTTATTAGTAAAAGCTGGTTTCAATTTTTCTGAAGTTAAAGAAGAAACAGAGGCTACAGAAAAAGAATAATTAACAACAAAGCTTTCATACCAACCAAAAAAAGTATGAAAGCTTTTTTATTTTATATAAATGAATTCTAGAGAACAACAATTAGCTGCTTTTAACAGATTATTAAACATCATGGACGAGCTAAGAGAGCAATGTCCGTGGGATAAAAAGCAAACTCTAGAAAGTTTAAGGCATTTAACCATAGAAGAAACCTACGAACTGGCAGATGCTATTTTAGACAATGATTTATCTGAAATAAAAAAGGAATTAGGAGATGTACTATTACACATTGTTTTTTATGCTAAAATAGGTAGCGAAAAAAAGGCTTTTGATATTGCTGATGTTGCCAACGCTATTTGCGATAAATTAATAGACAGACACCCTCATATATACGGAAACGTAAAAGTTAACAACGAGGAAGATGTAAAACGAAACTGGGAACAGTTAAAACTAAAAGAGGGCAAAGATTCTGTTTTAGAAGGAGTACCTAAAAGCTTGCCTGCTGTTGTAAAAGCAAGTAGAATTCAAGAAAAAGTTGCAGGTGTTGGTTTTGATTGGGAAAAGCCAGAACAAGTTTGGGAAAAAGTACAAGAAGAACTTACCGAATTAAACGA
>CALHCK010000165.1 GCA_937936695.1 uncultured Polaribacter sp. | reverse complement strand
GTAATTATAGACCAAATAGTAAGATTGTAACTTATTTTACTAACCTGCATACCAAAAATAGAAATTGAGTTTTCTTTCTTATTTGCAACTTCTAAATCTAGTTTTAATTTTGATAATTGATTTTGAGTTTTTTCAGTGGCACTTCTTTCAGATTTTAAAAGCATCTCTTTTTTAGAAATGATATCTTTAGAAGACTTAAGAGAGTCTAATACATTAGCTTTTAATTGCTGATACTTTTCTTTACTAATTACCTTATAAATTTGGTAAGTAGTAGACTTTCTATAAATATCATCAAACTGATTTTCTATATGATTATTATGCTCTATTTCTTCTTCTGTATTCTGAGAAAATAGAAAGTTGTTAGAAAGTAATAAAAAAAGTGCAATTAAAAATGTTCTCATTCGTAAGTTTTTTAGAAACGTAAATTTACAAAAAAAACCCAAACATATGTTTGGGTTTTAATTATAAGCAAGTATTATTATTTATTTAATTTTATCTACAACTGCCTTAAAAGCATCTGGGTTGTTTACAGCTAAATCAGCTAAAACCTTACGGTTTAATTCTATGTTGTTAGCTTTTACTTTCCCCATAAACTGAGAGTAAGACATTCCGTGCAAACGAGCTGCTGCGTTAATACGCGTAATCCATAAAGAACGGAAGTTTCTCTTATTGTTTTTACGGTCTCTGTATGCGTAAAGCATACCTTTTTCAACCGCATTTTTTGCTACTGTATAAACGTTTTTTCTACGTCCAAAGTAACCTTTTGCTGCCTTCAAGATTTTTTTTCTTCTATTTCTTGAGGCTACTGAATTTACTGATCTTGGCATAATTTCAATGTGTTTTGTAGTAGGCGGTTTTAGTAGTTATATACTCTAAAACTCTTTTAATTTAGCCTAACTCCATGGTTAATAATTAAATTCCCTTATTAAACTTATTTTAAGTTTAACTGTTGTTTAATGTTAGACTCATCTGCTTTGTGTACTAAAGTAGCGTGAGTTAACTTTAATTTACGTTTTTTAGACTTTTTTGTTAAAATGTGACTTTTAAACGCGTGCTTTCTTTTTAATTTTCCAGTACCAGTAACTTTAAATCGTTTCTTAGCGCTAGACTTAGTTTTCATTTTAGGCATTTCTCCTTCGTTTTAACTTGCTTAATATCTTTTATTTCAGAATATTAAATTCTAAAATTTATTTTACTTTTTTAGGAGCAATAAACATAATCATACGTTTACCTTCTAATTTTGGCAATTGTTCTACTTTACCATATTCTTCTAATTCCTGAGCTAGTTTTAATAATAAAATTTGTCCTTGCTCTTTAAATATAATAGAACGTCCTTTAAAAAATACAAATGCTTTTAATTTTGCACCATCTTGCAAAAACTTAACTGCATGTTTCTTTTTAAACTCATAATCATGTTCATCTGTCTGAGGTCCAAAACGTATTTCTTTAATCGTAACTTTAGTAGCTTTAGATTTTAAAACTTTTTCACGTTTCTTTTGCTCATACAAGAACTTCTTGTAATCAATAATTTTACAAACAGGCGGTTTTGCTTTTGGTGAAATTTCAACCAAATCTAATTCCTGTTCTCTGGCTAATTCTTTTGCTTTTGCTAAAGGATATACACCTACTTCTACATTTTCGCCTACAAGACGAACTTCGTCAACATATTTTATTTTCTCATTAATCCTATGTTGATCTTCTTTGATTACTCTTAGTGGCCTTCTTGACCTGCTTCTACGAATTGCTATGACTTATAAATTTAAAATTAACATTTAGCTGTTTTATCAGCCTTATTTTTATCGATTCAGAAACCTCAAAATTAATTAAAATTTCATCAATGTTTTACTTTCTTCTGTTTTTATTAAAGAAATAAATTCTTCAATACTAAAGGTACCTAAGTCGCCTTCTCCATGTTTTCTTACAGAAACCGTTCCGTCTTGTTCTTCTTTCTCTCCTACAATTACCATAAATGGTATTTTGCTAACTTCTGCATCACGTATCTTACGTCCAGTTTTTTCACTACGGTTGTCTACTAGGGCGCGAATTTCGGAATTTTCTAACGATTCTAAAACTTTTTCTGAATATTTTTGATATTTATCGCTGATTGGCAACAAGATAACTTGATCTGGAGTTAACCAAAGCGGGAAATTCCCTCCTGTATGCTCTAGTAATACCGCTATAAATCGTTCCATAGATCCAAACGGAGCTCTATGTATCATTACAGGTCTGTGTAATTGGTTATCTGCACCTTTATATGTTAAATCAAAACGTTTTGGTAAATTGTAATCAACCTGTATAGTACCTAATTGCCAACTTCTACCTAAAGCATCCTTCACCATAAAGTCTAATTTAGGACCATAAAAAGCAGCTTCACCTTCTTCCACAATAAAATCTAAACCTTTATCTTTTGCAGCAGAAATAATAGCATTTTCAGCAATTTCCCAAGTCGCAGCATCACCAATATACTTATCTAGGTTTTTCATATCTCTTATAGATACTTGCGCAGTAAAATCTTCAAATCCTAAAGACCCAAAAACATATAAAACTAAATCAATAACATCTTTAAATTCCTGATCTAGTTGCTCCGGAGTACAAAAAATATGTGCATCATCCTGAGTAAAACCTCTAACTCTTGTCAAACCATGTAGCTCACCACTTTGTTCATATCTATATACAGTACCAAACTCAGCAAAACGTTTCGGTAAATCTTTATAAGAATACGGTTTAAAATTGTACACCTCACAGTGGTGCGGACAATTCATAGGTTTCAATAAAAACTCTTCATCCATTTTAGGTGTTTTAATAGCCTGAAAACTATCTTCACCATATTTTTCATAATGACCAGAAGTAACATATAAATCTTTCTGACCAATATGCGGAGTCATCACCATTTCATAACCAGCTTTTTTCTGAGCAGCCTTTAAAAAATCTTCTAAACGAGCTCTTAAAGCAGCACCTTTTGGCAACCATAAAGGCAAACCAGCACCCACTTTTTGCGAAAAAGTAAACAATTCTAACTCTTTACCTAACTTTCTATGATCACGTTTTTTAGCCTCTTCTAAAATCGCCAAATACTCGGTAAGCATTTTCTGTTTCGGAAAACTAATACCATAAACCCTCGTTAACTGATTGTTTTTTTCATCACCGCGCCAATAAGCACCAGCAACACTCATTATTTTAACAGCTTTAATAATACCCGTATTCGGTACATGTCCACCCCTACATAAATCAGTAAAATCACTATGATCACAAAAAGTAATATCACCATCAGTCAAATTTTCAATCAATTCAACTTTATAAGGATTATTTTCACCTTTATATAAAGCCAAAGCATCAGCCTTAGAAACAGGTCTAATAGAAAATTCATGTTTACCACGAGCAATTTCTAAAAACTTTTTTTCAATAGCAGTAAAATCCTTATCAGAAATTACCCCATCACCCAAATCTATATCATAATAAAAACCATTATCAATAGCAGGGCCAATAGTTAACTTTGCATCAGGATGAAAACTCAAAATAGCTTCCGCTAATACGTGTGCCGACGAATGCCAAAAAGCTTTCTTACCACCCGCATCATTAAATGTAAATAAAATTAAATCACCGTCGGTGGTTAATGGAGTAGTGGTTTCAACGGTTGTACCATTAAAACTTGCCGAAATAACATTTCTAGCAAATCCTTCACTTATGCTTTTAGCAACATCCATTGGAGTGCTGTTTTCAGTATACTCCCTAATACTTCCGTCTGGTAAAGTAATTTTAATCATTATAAATTTAATATTTTAAGGTCGCAAAGATATTAGAAAACAATATTTCACACAATATATAAGTAGTTATTGTTTTAGTAATTTAATATTTCAATCATGCTGTTCCTTTTTTTCAGGTGTTAAAAACAGCGTTTAGTCATTTTTCTAGATTATTATGCACACAAATCAAAGTTAATTTCATAAAAAAGGTCGGGCTTTCCACTATATCTTTTGCTCATTCTTCGCAAAAGGATGCCGTTTCAATCCCTAACAGGAGGTATTTTAGCCAATTTACAGCGAACCAACTTCATCAATTCCTATCAAAAAAGCAAAAGACATTCCCTGCAAACGCTACAATTCAAACAATAATAAAGATGATTACAAAAAAATAATAAAGAAGTCTAGTTTACAAAAGCTTCATAAATAGTTAATTATAAAATAAACTTAAAAAGAGTTAGATAAATTATTGTCAGGGTAAAAAAGAGTTGTATGTTTGCAGCCGCTTAGCGAAAATGATAACACTAGTTATAAAAAAGCAAAGCAATTTAGTTCATTGAATTTTTGTTAAAAAGAAGTTTTAATCCGTTGAGGATTAGTTTTATTGATTTTTTAATTAGATAAAAAATAATTAGGAAAAAAGATAAAAAAGGTTGTATGTTTGCAGTCCGAAAAAAAAGTAGGGAAGTTCATTACAAATTAGAGATTACAAGTTAACTAAAAAATAAATTTTAAAAAAAGATTTAAATTTTAGTTGTCAGAATAAAAATAGTTTCTATATTTGCAGCCGCTAACAAATTTAGCAAAAACGATCAAAGAGATTTTGGAATAACGGTTTTTAAGTTAGATAGTTCGATTCTATCATTTCTACAAAAGGTGAAGAAAGTAACAGAGGGTTTAATGCTTATCTGTTTTTAGAAACACCAAGTTCATTGAAAATATTGAAATTGACAGCGTAAATTAAAGAGTAGAATAACCATAACAATAATATTGTTAAATTCTTTTGAAACTTATTCATTCATAATATTAAAGATTATACAATGAA
>CALHCK010000164.1 GCA_937936695.1 uncultured Polaribacter sp. | reverse complement strand
ACTCCTATAGAAGCAAATCCGTTTCTACCAGCATCCTGAACAGCACCATACAAACCAACCTTTAAAACTTTAACCATGCAATACAGTTTTAGTTATATGATATGTTTTTTGCTTTAATTTAGATGCTATTTCATAAAAAGCAGCCTTAGAAACAGCTTTAAATTTTATCTGATCTCCTGCTTTTACAAAACAAGGAGTTGTCTTATCAATATCAAAAAAAGAAATTGGAGTTCTGCCTATAATATTCCATCCTCCAGCAGATTCCATAGGATATACTCCAGTCTGTTGTCCTCCAATTGCTACAGACCCTTTAGGTACTTTTAATCTTGGATTTGGTTTTCTGTCAAAAAACAATTCATTATTTAATCCTCCCAAATACATAAACCCAGGTAAAAACCCAATAAAGAAAACTGTATAAATTTTATGAGTATGAAGTTCAATAATTTCGTTACTTGTCTTTTGTAACTTTTTAGAAATATCATTAATATCAATCCCAAATTCAGGATGATAACATACAGGAATTTCCCACAAATAATTAGTTATTTTGTTGTTTTGGATATTTACTTTATAAATCTCTTTTAAAGTTTTTACTTCTCTGTCAAAATCAACAACCTCAGTATTATACAAAATGGTTAAAGAGTTGTAACCAATAACTAAGTCTGCATACTTACCTTTTTTAAATTCAGTAATTTTATTTTTAAAAGATAAAATATCCTCTAATATTTTTTTACTAATAATAGCCTCCCACGCTATTAAAATAGCATGTGCCCCAAAAGAAGAATATCTAATATTATTGCCCAACTGTTATTCCGTTATCTATAAATTTACCATGTAAATAATTTAGCAACTCTAAAGAAGCAATATTATCTCCATGCACACAAAAAGTATCCGCAATTATTTTTTTTTCTAATCCAGATATCGTTTTAACAACACCTTTATCAATCATTTTATAAACATGGTTGTATACTTCTTCTTTACCTGTTAATAATGCCTTTTCATGGGATCTAACCACCAATGACAAATCATTATTATAAGACCTATCTGCAAAAGCCTCGTACTTAATAGCAATATTATTTTGTTTAGCCACTTTAGCTATCACCGAATTATAAGGCACATACAAAAAAACACCATCTGTATAATCTTTTATACTTTCTATAAAATGTAGTGCAGCTACTTTATCTACTGCTATTAAATTATACAAAGCCCCGTGTGGTTTTATATGATGCATTTTTTGATTAAAACCACGCATTCTTTGTAAGAATACATCTAACTGATTTTTAATACTCGTATTTAAATCTTCATTAGAAATTTGTATAATTTTTCTCCCGAAATTATCTTTATCAGGAAAAGAAGGATGCGCCCCAATTAAAACATTGTTTTTAACAGCTAACTCAAGCGTTTTATCAATAGAATTTGCGTCACCAAAATGTCCACCACAAGCAACATTGCAAGAAGAAATATAAGGCATTAGTAAATGTTCATTTTCTATCCCCTCACCAACATCACAGTTAATATCAATAGTCATACAACAAAACTTAGTATTACTTTTTAGCTATCTTTTTTAAAAAAGACACTAACATTAACAACCAGCCAACTATCAATAACAAACCACCTAAAGGCGTAATAAACCAAATAGATTTAGCGGTAACAGAAGTTAAATGAATAGCAAAAATAGAGCCAGAAAAAAACAAAATTCCTATTAAAAAAACATAAGTAATTGCATTTTTTCTAGAAACAGTAAATCCGTCATAAACATTTACAAATAGTAATACTATTGCATGATACATTTGGTAACGAACACCAGTCTCAAAACTAGACAATTGTTCTGCTGTTAAAACCTCTTTTAAAGCATGTGCCCCAAAAGCTCCTAAAACAATAGCTATTAAACCTAAAAAACAAGCAATACTTAAATTTTTAAACATCTTAAATAATTTTATTGATTCTTAAAAATACATCAAATTACATTTTTAAATAAAAATCTTTCGTTAAATCTGTATATTCTTTTGTATAATTATGCCTACTTTTTTCAATAACCAAATCCGTTTTACTTATTTCCTTCTCTTTAAAAGAAAACTCTAATAAACTTCTTTTTGTTTGTGATGTTACTGTACCTCTTACATGGCAAATTTTATTCACAAAAAGTTCTTGTTCTTTAGCCAACTGCACAAAATTTTGCTCTTCTTTAAAAGGAATTACAACTGTAAAACGTCCTTCTTCAGAAAGAATTTTTCTCACACCTATTAATAAAGATTCAAAAGATAAAGAAGATGTAAAACGAGCTTTATTTCTAGCTTCATCTTCGGTTTCAAAATCATCAGTATAAAATGGCGGATTTGCAACAATCAAATCATAAACCTCTTCTTCCTCAGCTATTTCATCAGCAAAATCCTCAAAAGTAGCATTGTAGCAATACAACCTATCCCCCCAATCAGACTTTTCAAAATTCTCTACAGTTTGCTCATAAGCATCCTCATCAACCTCTACAGCATCAATAGTCATTGCATCGCAACGTTGCGCTATCATTAAGGCAATAACACCTGTACCTGCACCAACATCTAAAACAGTATCTGGATAAAAATCTACATTACACCACGCACCCAACAAAACACCATCTGTACCTATTTTCATAGCCGTTTTGTCTTGATGCACTGTAAACTCTTTAAATTTAAATGGTTTCGCCAAAATATATATCTTTAAAAATAAAAAAGTTCCGTGTTTATTTAAACACAGAACTCAAAATAAGTTGTTTGCAGAAAGGAAGGGATTCGAACCCTCGATACCGTTACCAGTATACTACCTTTCCAGGGTAGCGCCTTCGACCACTCGGCCACCTTTCTTTCTATACTACAAATACAAATCTATCAACCCTTCAGGGGTGCTCACTTGTATTGTTTTATTATCTCTGTCTACTTTCTTTATAAAATCATCTACCATCGGAATAAAAATTTCATTTCCTTCCCTATCAATTTCAAAAAGCGGTTGTGCTGCCTTGTCATTAATATGTACAATAGTACCTACTTCACCAAAATTAGCATCAACAACTGTAAAACCAATCACCTCATGGTAATAAAATTTATCGCCAGTTAATTTAGGCAACATAGTTACAGGCAAATAAACATTACACTTTAAAATAGTATCTGCTTCTTCTTCAGAATACACATCTTCAAACTGAACTCGTAACTGGTTTCCTTTATGGAGTGAGCTTTTATCAATAAAAAATGGAACCAGATTACTGCCAAACTCGACGTAAACGGATTCCATTTCTTTATACAACTCAGGTTCGTCTGTATCTAATTTGATAACGACTTCTCCTTTAAAACTATATTTTGTTACGATTTTGCCTAAATAAAAACAATCTTCTTTACGCATTCTCGTTTCCTAAAATTAGTATTTATTCTGCTGCTTTTTCTTCTGTAGCTGCTTCATCTGCTGCAGCTTCTTCAACCTCAGCAACTTCTTCTACAACTGGTTTAGCTGCTTCAATTCTAGCCTCGTTTACAGCTTTTTCTGCTGCTAAAGCTTTTGCTTTTTCTGCTGCCTCTTCTTGACTAATTCCTTCTTGCTTAGCAATAATTTTAGCATTTTTCTCTTCTAACCAAGCTGCAAATTTAGCATCTGCTTGTTCTTGAGTTAAAGCACCTTTTCTTACACCACCTACTAAATGATTCTTTAACATTGCACCTCTGTAAGATAAAATGTTTTTAGCTGTATCAGTTGGTTGTGCACCATTTTGTAACCAAGTTACTGCTTTATCAACATCTAAATCAATAATTGCAGGGTTAACGTTAGGATTGTAAGTTCCTATTTTTTCTAGGTATTTACCATCTCTTTTTGCACGTGCATCAGCGGCAACAACCCAATAAAATGGTTTACCTTTCTTTCCGTGTCTTTGTAATCTAATTTTTACAGGCATAATCTGTTAATTTTTAAGGTACTCGACCTTGGTTTATTAATAATCCTACTATCTCGTAGTAAGCGGGCACAAAAATACAAAACCATTTGTAACTAAAACACTAATTTTCAATATTTTTTAGAGCGTTCGGGCGGGCTATCGCTACTCGCTTTTTTTCGTACCTCAAAAAGAGCTCAAACATACCGCTCTATCCCTAACGCATAGTGCTATTCTATAAAATAATTAAGTACCTAATAAATAATATACTTTAAAAAAAACGTAAATTTACAACCTGTTTAAAACAACAAAAACAACCCTACAAAAACGTTTTTATGTACTTAATTTTCGATACCGAAACCACTGGTTTACCTAAAAGTTGGAACGCCCCAATTACAGACACAAACAACTGGCCAAGGTGTATACAAATTGCATGGCAATTGCATGATGCTATGGGTAATGTAATAGAACA
>CALHCK010000163.1 GCA_937936695.1 uncultured Polaribacter sp. | reverse complement strand
CCAAATTTTCTTAAATCGGAAGGGTCATAATATGTTTTAGACATTTGTTTTTTATTTAAAAAAATAAAGATAACAATTTTATTTACCGTTTAAACTCCAGTCATACGTTAAATAAGAAATTCTAGCTTTATCTTTAATAGGTGTATCAGTGTATTTTTTTATGTATTGTACCACAGATCCATTTTTTGTAAAATCTTCTTTAAACCATTGAAATATTGATGAGATTTGTAATTTCTTTTCAGATAACTTATTTCTTGTTGGATCATTAACAAAATCTTTCATCAATTTATCTAAAGAAGAATCAATGTTTTTTTCTGTAAAAGCCATGTTTCCTAATTTAGGACAAGATCCAGAAGCACAGTTTACACCAACATGAATTCTTGGATCAAAAAGTTTTTTACGTAAAATTTGGTGCTCTATATGGTCTAAAGTATAGGTTTTACCTCCAACTTTTACAAAAGGAATTTTCCAAGCAGTTTTACCACCTTCTTTAATATCTGTAATACTTTTAAGTGGGTACTTTTCTAATATTTTTTTTATGGTATACGCATTATAAGCATTAATCCAAAAAGCTTTTTGTTTGTTATGAGACCAAGAAGAACTTGGTGTCGTTTTCTCTAAATAAGAAATATAAGTGTTTAGTTTAGCCTCGTCTTGTTTAAAAGCTTTATAATTAACAATTCCTTGTTCAGAAACATGTTTTTTTAATAAACCATCAAATATTGCTGTTTGAGCGTTTGTTTGAGATAATGTTAAAATTGCGATTAATAATATAAGTGTTTTCTTCATTTTTTGTGTTTTTTATGATTAATTGTTAAGACGAAATATTTTTAACTTGATTACAGAAAAGTTTAAAATATTATTTTTTTTGATTTACTTAAATATATGAATTTTTATCAGTTCATACAATTTTTAAATATGCATAATAACTAAAAACGTAGATTTATGAATCTTAAGTATTTCATTTTTTAATGATGGATGTTTTGTAAATAGCTGATATTGAGCTGTAAAATATTTGTAGTTAAGTGAAGTTAAAAAGCAGATTAAATTTTCGTAAAAATGACTATTTTTGCCTTTTACAATAAAATTAGTAATAAAATATAAAAAGATGAAAGCATATATTTTTCCGGGACAAGGAGCACAATTTACAGGTATGGGGTTAGATTTGTATGAAAAATATCCCTTAGCTCAAGAATACTTTGAAAAAGCAAATGCTATTTTAGGTTTTTCGATAACTGACATTATGTTTGAGGGTACTGCAGAACAATTAAAGCAAACAAAAGTTACACAACCTGCAATTTTTTTACATTCTGTAATTTTGGCAAAAGTTTTAGGAGATTCTTTTAAACCAGAAATGGTTGCAGGACATTCTTTAGGGGAACTATCTGCTTTAGTAGCAAACGGAGTTTTAAATTTTGAAGATGGTTTAACGTTAGTTTCTAAAAGAGCTTTAGCAATGCAAAAAGCATGCGAAATACAATCTTCTACCATGGCTGCTGTTTTAGGATTAGAAGATAATGTTGTTGAGGAAACATGTAAAGAAGTAGATGGAGTAGTGGTTGCTGCTAATTACAATTGCCCAGGACAGTTAGTGATATCAGGAGAAATTGAAGCTGTAGAAAAAGCTTGTGAAATTTTAAAAGAAAAAGGAGCAAAGAGAGCTTTGTTACTACCTGTGGGAGGTGCATTTCATTCGCCAATGATGGAACCTGCAAGAGAAGAACTTGCTGCTGCTATAGAGGCAACCGAGTTTAGTACGCCAATATGTGCAGTATATCAGAATGTAGTAGCAAAAGCAGTTACAGATCCAAATGAGATAAAAGAAAACTTAATAGCTCAACTTACAGCACCAGTAAAATGGACACAATGTGTACAAGCAATGATTGCTGATGGAGGAAATGAGTTTATAGAAGTAGGACCTGGTAAAGTATTACAAGGGTTAATGCGTAAAATAGATAGGTCTGTTACCGCAAGCGGGGCATCACTATAAAATCTATTAGTAAAAGTAAAATCATAAAAAAACCTGCTAAAATTAATTAGCAGGTTTTTTGTTGTTATATAGTAAAAGTTCTCTTCTTTTTATGTTCACTTTCATCATAACGCTTAACACATTCTTTGTAAATTTCTACAGCAGCTTTAGCGTCTCCCCATCCACCAGTGTCAACTTTTTTCTTTTCTAAGTCTTTATATACTTTAAAAAAGTGTTCAATTTCTTTTAGTCTGTGTGGGTTAATGTCGTTAATATCCATTTTTTTACTCCAAATAGGATCAGATACAGGTACACAAATTACTTTTTCGTCAGGACCTTTTTCATCCGTCATATAAAACACACCAATAGGTCTAACTTCCATAACTACCATTGGGTATGTTGGCTGATGACCTAAAACTAATACATCTAACGGATCAGAGTCTAGAGCTAAAGTTTCTGGAATAAAACCATAGTCTCCAGGATACATCATAGATGAAAATAACATTCTATCGAATCTGATTTTATTTAAATGAAAATCATATTCGTATTTATTTCTACTTCCTTTAGGTATCTCTATTAATACATCAAATGTTATGTTTTTTTGTTCTTCGCTCATATGGTATTTTTATTAGTTATCTAAATAAGAAAAACCTTTTCATTAGTATAAAAAGGTTTTTGTTGTTTGTTCTTTATTTAATGTATAATACTTCTTTAACAGCATTAATAACATCATTATGGTTTGGTATCCATTTTTCTAAGAGTACTGGAGAATAAGGAGCAGGTGTATCTGCAGTTGTTATTCTTTTAATAGGAGCGTCTAAATGATCAAACGCTTCGTCTTGTATTCTATAAGTTATTTCTGAAGAAACACTTGCAAAAGGCCACGCTTCTTCTAAAATTACTAATCTGTTTGTTTTTTTAACAGATTCTATAATTGCTGCATGATCCATTGGACGTACAGTTCTTAAATCAATAATTTCAATAGAAATACCTTCTTTGGCTAATTCGTCAGCAGCTTTGTAAGCTTCTTTTATAATTTTTCCAAAAGAAACAACAGTAACATCTGTTCCTTCTCTTTTTATATCTGCAACACCAATTGGTATAATGTATTCTCCTTCTGGAATTTCCATTTTATCACCATACATCTGCTCAGATTCCATAAAAATTACCGGATCATCATCTCTAATAGCAGCTTTTAATAGCCCTTTAGCATCATATGGGTTAGATGGTACAATTACTTTTAAACCAGGAGTATTAGCAAACCAGTTTTCAAAAGCCTGAGAGTGTGTTGCCCCTAATTGACCCGCAGAAGCTGTTGGTCCTCTAAAAACAATAGGACAATTGAATTGTCCACCAGACATTTGTCTAATTTTAGCAGCATTATTAATAATTTGATCAATTCCTACTAAAGAGAAGTTAAAGGTCATGTACTCTACAATAGGTCTATTACCATTCATAGCAGAACCTACTGCAACTCCAGCAAAACCTAGTTCGGCAATTGGTGTATCTATCACACGTTTTTCTCCAAACTCATCTAACATACCTTTAGATGCTTTATACGCACCATTATATTCTGCAACTTCTTCACCCATTAAGTAAATGCTTTCATCTCTGCGCATTTCTTCACTCATGGCTTCACAGATTGCTTCTCTGAACTGAACTGTTTTCATTTATTATTAATTCTAATTAGTAATTTTCTCTCGCAAAAATAAGGAATTAATTATCAAATTTAGAATCATATTTTAGAAAGTAGCGTATTTGTTGCATAATTAATACTCAATCGTTTTCGGAAAAAATGATAAATAACATCTATCTAAAAAAAATAAGGACAAAAAATTAAAAAAGGAATCTATTTATTGTAGTTAAAAATTAAATATTTTTAATGTGTTTATTAATTGATAGATAAGTTTTTTGAATATCAATAAAAAAAAGCAAAGAGAAGAAAAATGTGAGGCTATTAAATAAAAAAAAAGCCAAATAGAAAGCTTTTTGTTACAGAAAGGATTAAAAATAAACAACGACTAATCATTTTTAGGTATTTACAAATAAAGATAAAAAGCTATCTAAGGCGTACAATATTTAAAAAAAAAAGACGTAATTTCGTTACATTAAATAAGAAGGATAAAATAGAATTTTATGAAAATATTGGTATGTATTAGTCATGTTCCGGATACCACCTCTAAGATTAACTTTACAGAAAATGATACTAAGTTTGATACAAACGGTGTACAATTTGTGATTAATCCTTATGATGAATTTTGCTTGACTAGAGCAATGTGGTTTAAAGAAAAACAAGGAGCCTCTGTAACAGTAATTAATGTTGGTGGCTCAGAAACAGAACCTACTTTAAGAAAAGCATTAGCAATTGGTGCAGATAATGCTATAAGAATAAATACAAACCCTACAGACGGTATTCAGGTAGCTAAAGAATTAGCAGCAGTGGTAAAATCTGGAGGATATGATTTGGTTTTAGCAGGTAAAGAATCTGCAGATTATAACGGACAAATGGTTCCAGGAATGTTAGCTACTCTAACCGATTTTAACTTTGTAAATGGTTGTGTTGGTGTAGAGGTAGCAGATAATAAAGTTACTGCTATTAGAGAGATTGATGGAGGTAATGAAACACTATCTTCTAGTTTACCAATTGTTTTGGGAGGGCAAAAAGGAATTGTTGAAGAGAAAGATTTACGTATACCTAATATGCGTGGTATTATGATGGCTCGTAAAAAACCATTAGAAGTTGTAGAACCTACAACTGAAGGTACGCTAACAAACGTAGGTAGTTTTGAAAAACCAGCACCAAAAGGAGCGGTAAAATTAGTAGATGCAGATAATGTAGATGAGTTAATTTCTTTGTTACATAACGAAGCAAAAGTTATCTAAAATAAACAAAGGTATCTTTAAAATTAAGATGCTATATATGTTTTGTCTGTTAAAATTTCATTAGAATAAAACGTTTTTAAGTTGTTTTAATTTTTTATTAAAGTGATGACTTAGAAACTAAAAAAATAAAAATTATGTCTGTTTTAGTTTTTGCCGATTCGTCGGAAGGAAAATTTAAGAAATCTGCTTTAGAAGTAGTTTCTTACGGAAAAAAAGTTGCAGAACAGTTAAATACAAATGTTGTTGCACTAACAATAAATACAACGGATGCATCAGAATTATATACTTATGGTGCAGAAAAAGTAATCTCTGTAACTAATGATGCACTTAATACCTTTAATGCTAAACAATATGCAGCTGTAATAATAGAGGCTGCTAAAATACAAAGTGCAACTGTTGTTGTTATAGATTCTAGCACAGATGGTATGTATCTTGCTCCTATAGTTGCAGCTAAATTAGATGCAGGTTATGCGTCTAATACGGTGGCTTTACCAAGTTCTACAAGTCCTTTTACTGTAAAAAGAAAAGCGTTTTCTAACAAAGCGTTTTCTAATACAGTAATAACATCAGAAATAAAAGTAATAGGATTAGCTAAGAATTCTTACGGATTTCATGAAAATGCTGTTGCAGGAGTATCAGAAACATTAGATGTTACTGTTGCAGAATCTGGAGTAGTGTCAGAAAAAATTGATAAAATATCAGATAAAGTTACTATTGCCGATGCTGATATTGTAGTTTCTGCAGGTAGAGGTTTAAAAGGACCAGAAAACTGGGGAATGATAGAAGAGTTAGCAGATGTTTTAGGTGCGGCAACAGCGTGTTCTAAACCTGTTTCAGATTTAGGGTGGCGTCCTCACGGAGAGCATGTTGGGCAAACAGGAAAACCTGTAGCATCTAATTTATACATAGCTATTGGTATTTCTGGTGCAATTCAGCATTTAGCAGGTGTTAATGCTTCAAAAGTAAAAGTGGTTATCAATACAGACCCAGAAGCTCCTTTCTTTAAAGCAGCAGATTACGGAATTGTAGGTGATGCTTTTGAGGTAGTTCCTAAATTAATAGAAAAGTTAAAAGCTTTTAAAGCTTCTTAATTAACTAAGAAATAAAAAAAATATTTTTTAAAACCTATCCAAATATTATTTTAGGATAGGTTTTTTTATTGAATATGAATACAATTTATAAAATTAGTTTTTTTTAGAAATAAGGATTTAAAGTCATTATTTTTATTAAATTGTGCTCTTTTAAAAAGAAATATAAATACTTCAATATTTTATAAAACTCTTTTTAGTTTTACGTAAATAAATTTATGAGTTTAATACAACTAACCATTAAAGGTATTTCTTACAGCCAAACTCAAAGTGGAGCTTATGCTTTAGTTTTAAGTGAGATGGAAGGAACAAGAACCTTACCTATAATTATTGGTGCTTTTGAGGCACAATCTATTGCTATTGCTTTAGAAACAGAAATAAAACCACCTAGACCACTTACGCATGATTTGTTTAAAACATTTTCAGATCGTTTTTTAATTACAGTAAAAGAGGTAATTATTCATAAACTGGTAGATGGTGTTTTCTTTTCTAGTTTAGTTTGCGAAAAAGATGGTATTGAAGAAAGTATAGATACCAGAACTTCAGATGCTATTGCTATTGCTATTCGTTTTCAGGCACCAATTTACACGTATGAAAATATTTTAGAAAAAGCAGGAGTGTTTTTAAAGATAGAAGAAGAGCTTTCTATAAAAGAAGCACCGAGTAATTCTGAGGTTTCGTTAGAATTAGAGGAGTTAACAGAAAAGAAAGAAATTAGTTTTTCTGATTTGTCTTTAGAAGAATTAAACAATCGTTTAGATAAAGCTGTTGATGATGAAAACTATGAGATAGCGGCTAAAATTAGAGATGAAATTAGCAAACGATCTTAATTTTTAACTTAATAACGTAGTACACATGAAACAATATCATGATTTAGTAAAGCATGTTATAGAAAACGGAAACGAAAAAGGAGATAGAACAGGTACGGGTACAAAAAGTGTTTTTGGTTATCAAATGCGTTTTGATTTAAGTGAAGGTTTTCCTATGGTTACCACTAAAAAACTGCATTTAAAATCTATTATATATGAGTTACTGTGGTTTATAAAAGGCGATACTAATATTTCTTATTTACAAGAAAATGGTGTAAGAATTTGGAATGA